>JAMOAF010000982.1 GCA_023621895.1 Planctomycetota bacterium | reverse complement strand
GCCCGGCGGATCGTTCGGCTTCCCACTACCCCAGCGGCTCGCCCTCTCCCAAAAATCCCGCCGGCTCGCCCGGCGGATCGTTCGGCTTCCCACTACCCCAGCGGCTCGCCCTCCCCCCCAAAATCCCGCCGGCTTGCCCGGCGGATCGTTCGGCTTCCCACTACCCCAGCAGCCGCCCGCCGCCTACCCCAGCACCCACTCGACCACCGCCACCAATCCATCTTCTTCCTGGCTCGGCGCGATCCGGTCGGCCGCGGCCTTGACCTCCGGCAGCGCATTGCCCATGGCCACTCCGAGCCCCGCCGCCCGGATCATGGGGATATCGTTCACGTCGTCGCCGACCGCGCAGATCGCTTCGTCGGGCACGTTCCAGGCGGCCGCCAGGCGGCGGACCGCCGACCACTTGGTCACGCCCTTCGGAGCGAACTCGCACATGAACCCCGTGTAACGCGGGCTTCGCAGCACGTGCGTCGCCAGGTTGCCGTCCAGCCGCTCGTATAGCGCCCGTTCCAGATCGAGCATTTGCCGCTGGTTGCCCATCGCAAAACCGGCGAAAACGCCGGCCGGCGGGCACTCGGCCAGGTCGGCGGCAATCCGCCCGCTGCCCGGATTCATCCTCAGATATTCGCGCAGCTCGGCGCCGCGGACGTCTTCCGTGGCCAGGTAGAAATCAAACCCCTCGGCAAACGTGTCGGCGCAGAGGATCGGGTCATGCCCCTCGCGGAGGACGGTGGCGACGATCTCGCGAAGGACGCCGTCGCGAAACACGCTGCAATACAGCGTCTGGTGAGTCCGCGGGTCCTTCACCAGGGCGCCGCTGGCGGTGATCAGGGGAACCTCGATGCCCAACGGTTCGGCCAGGTGGAGCGTCCGCGAGTAGCGCCGGCCGGTGGCCAGCACAAGGTGGATTCCGGCGCGGCCCACCCGGACCAGTGCGTCGCGCGTGGCCGGGGAAAGCTGCTCTTGGCGGTTGACGAGCGTGCCGTCGATGTCGATGACGAGCGCGCGATAGGCGGGTCTGGCCGGCGAGCGGTTCACTTTGTTTCCACCTGGCCGGATTGGCCTTCGGCCAACTGGGCGGTTGCCTTGACTTGTTCGTGCCGGAGATAGTCGCGCCCCTGGCGGATGGTGATCGGGTCCCAGGGCAGCGAGTCGTCCAGGGCGTAAGGCTGATGGGCGATTGCATCCACGTCGATCCCGGACTGGCGAAACGCGTCCCACCAGAGGCCCGGCTTGAGCCAATCGCTCCACGAGTCGAATCGTGCGCCTGCCCGCCAGGCGGCCTCGATCGCAGCGCCCAGGCGCCGGTCGCCCCGGCAGAGAACCGCTTCGAGCAGGCTGGCCTCGATGTCGTGGCACTTGATCTGAACGCTGCGGAGCCGCCTGCGGCGGTAAAGGCGTTCTCGCGCGGAGCGGAAGTAGTCGCGGCTCTGCATCGCGTTCCACTGGTAGGGCGTGTGCGGCTTGGGGACGAAGTTGGAAACGTTGGCCACCACCTGGACGGCGCGGCCGTGGACCGACCTGCCGATCCGCGCGATGTCCTCGGCCAGGTCGATAATCCCATCGATGTCGGCCTCGCGTTCGCCGGGCAGGCCGCACATGAAATAGAGCTTCACCCGCTGGAAACCGTTTTCGAAGGCCTTGCGGCAGCCTTCGAGGAGGTCGTCGTTGCTGATCCGCTTACCGATCTGGCGCCGCATTGCGTCGCGCGCCGCCTCGGGGGCGAGTGTCAAGCCGGATCGCCGATCCGTGTTGAGCAGGTCGCCCACCAGTTGGAGTTGCTCGTTGACGCGCAGGCTCGGCACGCTGACGCTTACTCCGAGGGGCCGAAACAGGGCCTGCAACCGCTCCATCAGCTCGCGGAAATCAGGGTAGTCGCTGGTCGACAGCGAGAGCAGCGAGATCTCGTTGTAACCCGTGTTGCGATAGCACTCCCAGGCCGCCTCGACGATTGTCTGGACCTTCCTGATCCGCAAGGGGCGCTTGGTGGTGGTCGCCTGGCAGAATCGGCATCTCCACGGGCAGCCGCGCATGATCTCGATCGAAATCCGGTCCTGGACGCACTCGATGTTCGGCACGAGCGGCCGGACCGGCAGCGGCATCGCGTCGAGGTCGGCGACGACCGCCGGCTGGATCGGCGCGGCAGACTCCTCGGAGAGGGGCGCCGGGGCCAGACCGCGGCCGGCGGCGCCGGCACGCGGCCGGTAGCAGCTCGGCACGTAGACGTGGGGCACTTCAGCGGCGAGCCGGGCGAGCGCCGCGCGCCGCGGCAGTCCGGAGCGCTTCAGCTCGAGCCATGCATCGCAGACCGCCGGCAGGCTCTCCTCGCCGTCGCCGATCACGATCGCGTCGAAAAACCGCGCCATCGGCTCCGGATTCTGAACGCAAGGCCCGCCGGCAATCACCAGCGGGGCGCCGATCGGCCGCTCCTCGGCGATCAGCCCGACACGGCCCAAGTCGAGCATCGTAAGCACGTTCGTGCAGCAAAGCTCGTGCTGGAGGCTGAAGCCCAGCACGTCGAATTGGTCGAGGGGCGTGAAGGTCTCGAGGCTGTAAAGGGGCAAGCCCTCGGCGCGGAGGAGCGATTCCATGTCGGGCCAGGGGGCATAGGCTCGTTCGCAGGCCCAGTCCTCGCGCCGGTTCATCACCGAGTAGAGAACCTGCATCCCGTGGTTGCTCATTCCGATCGCATACGTGTCGGGAAAGGCCAGGCAGAGCTTGCCGCGGACCGCGGCGTGGTCCTTGCCGGCGGCGTGCAGCTCGCCGCCGAGGTACTGGCCCGGTGTCTGTACCCGCGGCAACAGCCGCCGGACGACACGATCCTTGAGAGTCTGGTTGAGCATCGGCCCGTGATCCGCCGACGGTGGCGTCGGTCCTGTCAAGTCTTCCGGCGGGGCTTCCTCCCGGCCCGGTTGGATCCTCGACCTCCGCCCAAGCCGCTTGGCGGAAGTCCTGTGGAAAACATTATTATTGCAGGAGAATGATCCGCAAAACAGGACCAGCGGCTTGGGCGGACGAGCTCGCAAGGTAATAATAGAGGGGCGGACCGTGGGAGCGGGCCGCAGCCTCTATGACCAGAGAGACTGTCGAGGGTATGACGATGCCAAGACCCCCAGCCATTTTCGCTTTCACGATCTGCCTGGCGCTGCACGCCGCGGCGACGGCAGTCCAGGCCCAGACAGGCAAATTCTGGGAGCGGGTCCGGAACCGGATGGTCGACGAGGAGATCGTGGCTGCCGGAGTGACCAATCCGCGCGTCATCCGCGCGATGCGGATGGTTCCGCGGCACGAACACGTTCCGGCCGACCAGCTAAAATACTCCTACCTCGACATGGCCCTGCCGATCGGCAATGCGCAGACGATCTCGCCGCCCTTTGTCGTTGCCTTCATGACCGAGGCCATCGACCCGCGGCCGGAGGACAAGGTGCTCGAGATCGGCACGGGAAGCGGCTACCAGGCGGCGATTCTCAGCTACCTGGTCAAGGAGGTCTACACGATCGAGATCGTCGAGACGTTGGGCAAGCAGGCGGCCAAGGTGCTGGAGAAGTACCCAAACGTCCATGCGAAGGTCGGCGATGGATACCAGGGCTGGCCGGAACACGCCCCGTTCGACAAGATCATCGTCACCTGCTCTCCGGAGGACGTTCCCCCGAAACTGATCGAGCAACTCAAGGAAGGAGGCCGGATGATCGTGCCGGTCGGTCAGCGATACCAGCAGAATCTCTACCTATTTCGCAAACAGGACGGCAAGTTGACTCGCGAGGCGTTGCGCCCGACGCTGTTTGTGCCGATGACCGGCGAGGCGGAATCGAAGCGCGACGTCCAGCCCGATCCAGCCAATCCGGCGATCTATAACGGCGGCTTCGAGGAGTACGTCGAGGGAACCACCCAGCCCAACGGTTGGCACTACTTAAGGCAAGGCGAAGTCGTCTCGGAGGGCGCGCCGGCCGGCAAGAACTTCCTCCGCTTTCGCAACGAGCAGCCCGGACGCGGATGCGGGGCGCTCCAGGGGCTGGGCATCGACGGGCGGAAGGTCAAGCGAATCCGCGTCTCGCTGCGGCTCTACGCCAAGGGCATCCGGCCCGGTCAGAATCAACAGCAACTGCCCGGATTCCTGATCACGTTCTACAACAGCGAACGCGACATGATCCCCCACCACAAATCGCTCGGTCCTTGGCGGGGGACCTTTCCCTGGCAAACCCAGTCGAAAGTCATCGACGTGCCGGCCCAGGCCCGCGAGGCGATCGTGCGGATCGGTCTTTTTGGCGCCGTGGGCGAAGCAGGGTTTGACGAGGTCACGTTGCAACGCGTCGACGAAAAAACCCCCTAGGCCATGCCTCGCGCTCCGGTCGAGCATAACAGAACGGTTCGTGGGCGATTTCATAGCCGGGCCGCAAGGCAACGTTGACCAGCAGCCCGATTGCCAAGGCCTGGCTGACGATGCCCGACCCGCCATAACTGACCAGCGGCAGCGAGAGCCCGGTGACCGGCAGCAAGCCGACCGACATCCCGGTGTTCACCAGCACCTGGACGCCCAACAGGGCCCCCACGCCAAAACACAACATCCGCCCGAACGGGTCCAGCGTCGCCAGGCCGGCGCGCGTCGCCTGCCACACCAGCCAGCCGTAAAGCCCGAGCACCAGGGCCAGCCCGGCGAGCCCATAACGTTCCCCAATCACGCAGAAGATAAAATCGCTCTGGGCCTCGGGCAGCCGGTAGGCGGCCGGATCGTCGACGGCCGGCCCGAGCCAGAAGCTGCCCCACACGCGTCCCAGGGCAATCATTTGCTTGGCCTGGCGAAGCTGGTAGCCATCGCCGATCGCCGGCTCCCCCGGCCCCGCCTGATCGAAAAGGGCAGTGACGCGCGATCGCTGCTCCGTGCTCATTTGTGCCCACAGCACCGGCATCGCCAGCAGGCCGACGACCACCAACGCCGCCAGGCTCCGGCGCGGCGCCCCCGCGGAAAACAGCATCAGTACGAGCAGGGGCAGAAAGACAATTGCGGTGCCCAAGTCGGGCTCTCGGAGGATCAGGACGGCCGGAATCAACGTCAGAACCGCCGGCATGAACACACCGCAAACCCGGCGAACATGATCCCGATCCTGGAGATATCTGGAGAGAGCGATAATATAAGCAATTTTGGCAAATTCAGACGGCTGCATTCCGATGCCTCCGATCCGAATCCAGCGTCTTGCCCCGTTGACCGCGGGGAATTGATAGGCGGCCAGAAGGAGCACAATCGACACGGCATACAGCCAGTATGCATGGCGACTTGCCACCTGATAGGGTGGCATGGCGGCAGCGACGATCGTCAGCGAGGCAAGGGCGGACCAGACCAACTGGCGAGAGAAGAACCGCCCGCCAGTCTCAGCCATTGCGTCGCAGCGCGCGATGCCCGCCAGCCCGATCACGATCAGCAGGGCGGCTGGCACGATCACGGCCCAGGGCAGACGCGAAAGAGGTTGACCGGAATGCATTTGTAAATCCATCCATGGAGGGGGCGCGCCTTGGGGAACGATTATACAAGAGAGAGCCGTTCTTACCCGACCCCAAATTCCGGCAAGATTGGAGGTCCAATACGCAATAAGGGGGGGTGAGTCGAGGCCTTCCTGCTTTCCTTCCTGGTTCCCAATGTCCTGCTTGGGAACGAGGCGGCAGGTGGAGCCTGGCGGCACGAAAAACTGAACCCTGACCCCCGAACCCTGACCCCCGAACCCCGAACCTCCTTACCTCTGCAATCGGTAGAACTTCCATAGACTTCTTGATTTACAACGTGGGAGTGCTATGCTGGATAAACTGGGATAGCGGTTACTTGATGATTCAAAAAACCGAGCGGCACGAATAGCGGCGGTTGAGAAGGGCAGGGGGGTGGCGTAAATCGACTCCTTATCGGAGATACAGACAACGAGGCACCTTGGAAAGAGGAGAAATCGATGTTGAAACGTGCTCGAAAGTGGTTGTTTCTGACCGTGCTCCTAGGCGGAATATTTGTTTTCCTTGCTCCCCAGGCCGAGGCCGGGACCTGGTGGGGTTGCGGTTGGGGCTGGGGCGCGTGGTGTGGCCCTGTCTGTGCTCCGCTGTGTTCCCCATGCTGCACGATCGGCGCGTGCGATCCGTGCTGCGACGGTTGGTATCTGGGGCCGCGCCCGGGACCCGTCCGGCGATTGTTGTTCGGCCCGTATCGCTGGTATCGGACGGCCGGCTGGTGCAGCGTCTGCTGCTATGATCCTTGCTGCTGCTGGGACGAAGGCACCGTTGTCTCGGTCGAGTCGAAACCGGTCCAGGCGGAGGTTCAGAAGCCGACCCTCGCCCCGCCGCCGATTGACAGAAAACCGAGCGCTGAAAAGCCTGCCATGCCCGTCTGGCCCACCCCCGCACCACCGCAGCAGGCGCCCCCTGCGGCGCCGACCCCTCCGACCCCGTCGCCGAGTAATCCGGTGCCCCAAGCGCCGATGACGCCGCCGGCCGGAACGCCGAACGAACCCGCCGTGCCCAAGCCTGCAACCGGGGCCGCTCTGCATAGCGGCGATGGGACAATCTCGATTCTCGTGCCCGAAGACGCCGTGGTGACAATCAACGGCTATACCACCAAGAGCACCGGCCGGGTGCGAAAATACGTCTCCCAAGACCTCAAGCCGGGACTCGTCTATCCGTTCAGCATCCGGGTCGACGTGGTCCGCGACGGGCGCGCGGTCAGCGAGACTCAGCAAGTCAAGCTGACGCGCGGCGCTCTGGAAGCAGTCGTCTTCGACTTTGCCCCCAAGGCGGTGGAAGGACTCGCCCAGGCCAAGTGAGCAGCGCGGCTTGCCGGGCGCGGCGCTCACGACGTTTGAATTCATTCGGCCCTTGCCGCAACGTCCGTGGCAAGGGCCGCTTCGTTGCTCGCCGTGTTGAGCCATCGCCGCAAAGGGCGATATAATACGGCGTTGCCTGCCCCTTGTGCGGGGGCTGCGTTGCCGCAGTCCCGCTGCATTGGCGAGGGCATTTCCAGCGCCAATGGCGCGGCTTTAAGCACAAGCGATGCAAATCCTTTTGACCCTCGCCTACGAAGGGACCGACTACGCCGGCTGGCAGGTCCAGCCGGGCCGGAGAACCGTCCAGGGCCAGCTCGAGCGCGCCCTGGCGGCGATTACCGGCGAGCCGAGCCGGGTGACCGGAAGCGGGCGGACGGATGCCGGCGTTCACGCGCTCGGCCAGGCGGCCGCCTTTCAGACGTCCTCCACCCTCGCGCCCGAGGTGTTCCAGCGAGCCCTGAATGCCCTTTTGCCCCGCGATATCGCCGTCCTTCAGGCCGCCGCGGTGGCGCCTGGCTTCCACCCGATTCGCGACGCCATAAAAAAGCGCTATCGCTACGTCATCCGCGACGGCCCGGTCCGCGACGTGTTCGCCCGCCGGCACGCCTGGCATTACAGGCAGCGGCTCGACGCCGGCGCGATGGGCCGGGCGACCGCGCACCTGCTGGGCACGCACGATTTTTCCAGTTTCGAAACCGCCGGAGCCCCGCGCCCCGATCGCATCCGCACCATCTCCGAGATCTTCGTCCGGCGGTCCTCGAGCGGCTGCCGCGATCAGATCATCCTGGAAGTGGAGGCCGATGGTTTCCTTTACAACATGGTCCGCGCAATCGTTGGCACGCTCGTCGAAGTCGGCCGCGGCGCTCGGTCGCCCGACTGGGTGGCCGAAGCACTGGCCGCGGTTGACCGCGGCGCCGCCGGCCCAACCGCGCCGCCCCAAGGCCTGTTTCTCGTTGAAGTGAAGTATCCCGATCACATTTACATCAGCCAACCGCCCCCGTAGAACGGGTCTCCCGGCCCGTTGCGTTTCCATACGCTCCGTAGAACGGGTCTCCCGGCCCGTTGCGTCACCTTGCGTCCCGCTCATAAAGCCGCCCCCATGCGAATCGCGCACATCATCACCCGGCTGATCATCGGCGGGGCTCAGGAGAACACGGTCTTCACTTGTGAAGACCTGATGCGCACCTACGGCGACGACGTGCTGCTGGTCACCGGACCACCCCTGGGGCCGGAGGGGAGCCTTGTCGATCGGGCCAGGGCATCGGGAATTCCCATGGAGGTCGTCCCCCAACTGCGGCGGGCGATCCACCCCTGGCGCGACCTGGTGAGCTACTTCCGCCTGAAGCGCGTCTTGCGCGACTTCGGTCCCGAAGTGGTCCACACCCACAGCGCCAAGGGAGGCTTTCTCGGACGCGCCGCGGCCCGAGCCGCCGGCGTGCCGGCGATCATCCACGGCGTGCACGGCGCCCCGTTCCACCCCTACCAGGGCGCACTGGCCCGCGGGCTGTTCCGCGCCTGCGAACGCTGGGCCGCGGCCCGATGCGACGCCTTCGTGAGCGTGGCCGACGCAATGACCGACCTGATGGTCAACGCCGGCGTCGCCCCGCGCGAGAAATTCACGACCGTTTACAGCGGCATGGAGGTCGAGCCGTTTCTCCATGCGGACCGCCAGCGCGAGCCGGCCCGGCGCCAATTGGGCTACCGCCCTGAACACGTCGTGGTTGGCAAGGTGGCCCGGCTGTTTCGCCTCAAGGGACACGAGTACCTGATTCAAGCGGCCCGCCGCGTCGTCGAGGCCGTGCCGCAGGTCCGGTTCCTCCTGGTCGGCGACGGAATCCTCACCGACAAGTGTCTTGCACAGATTCGCGAGCGGGGGTTGGAAGACTATTTCCAGCTTACCGGCCTCGTGCCGCCGAGCCGCATCCCCGAACTGGTGGCGGCCATGGACGTGGTCGTTCACACGAGCCTTCGCGAAGGCCTCGCTCGCGTCTTGCCCCAGGCGCTGATCGCCGGAAAACCGGTTGTCAGCTACGATGTCGACGGCGCTCGCGAGGTCGTCATCCCGGACGAGACGGGCTTCCTGCTGCCGCCCAAGTCGATCGACGCGCTGGCCGACGCGATCATCCAGCTTGCCCGCGACCAGAACCTCCGCGGGCGCCTCGGGGGCGAAGGTCGGCGCCGATTTGCCGACGTCTTTCGGCATGAAGAAATGACGCGCCAGCTTCGCGTGCTCTATCAACGCATCCTGGCCGAGAAGGGCAGGGGAGGGGGCGTTAATTCGGCCAGGTAAAAATAGGCAATCTCGGGTATTTTGGAGAACCGTGACGATCGCAATTGCCGTTCCGTTTGATGGACGTTAGACTAGACAGACGTTTCGAAATGCTTGAGCTCCGCTTTCGACCCCCCGTTTGTGGGTAGTGGTGGCGACGTGACGAGGCAGCGACGTGAGCACTGCAAGCCACGGCTATGCCGGTCCCTATCGGCTGCTGAACATCATCAACACCGGCCAGACCAGCCAGGTCTGGCAGGCATACCACGACGGGTCGCGCAAGTACGTTGCCGTTAAGATGTTGCAGAGGGAGTATGCTCGAGATAAGGAACATGTGCGATTCCTGAAATGGGAATACACGGTTGCGGGCAAGATCGAGCACGAGCGGATCTGCCGCGTGTACCAGTTTGGCCGCGAGCGCGGCATTCCGTACCTCGCCCTGGAGTGGTTTCCCGCGCCGAATCTCAAGATACGAATTCGTCAGGGGCCCGCTGCGCTCCGTCCGATCGCAGGAAAGGTGGCGATCCAGGCGGCCGAGGGGGTCGCCGAGTTCTGCCGCCGCGGCTGGGTGCACCGCGACGTCAAACCCGACAATTTTCTCGTTGACGACTCCGGCGATGTCAAGTTGATCGATTTCGGATTGGCTCACAAGGCCAAGAAGGGCTGGGCCCGGCTGTTTGCGCGAAAATCGAAGGTCCAAGGCACCCGGAGTTACATGTCGCCCGAACAGATTCGCGGAAAACCGTTGGATGAGCGTGCGGACCTGTACAGCCTGGCGTGCACGATATTCGAGATGTTCGCCGGGGGGCCGCCTTTTACCGGGGTGAGTGCAAACGACTTGTTGATGCAGCACATCGCCGGGCCGGTGCCCTCGCTGAAGGCCAGGAATTCGGAGGTCACCGAAGAGTTTTGCGAAATCCTCCAGGTGGCGATGGCCAAGACGCCGGAAAGGCGCCAAAGTTCGCTGGAGGAGTTTCTCAAACAATTGCAGTCGGTCAAAATCTACGAGCGGAGTTCGGAGGAAACGGCAAGATCCCAGTAGCGCGGAGAAATCAGAAATCACGCGTGTCGGAGAATCGGCCGACCAATATACAATAGGTCC
>JAMOAF010001098.1 GCA_023621895.1 Planctomycetota bacterium | reverse complement strand
CTCGATCACGCTGATCTTCATGCCGGGATAGTCGGTTTCAAAGACCCGCTTCAACTCGTCGAACGCTGGGGCCTCGTCGAGATGAATTTTCCGCACGGGGCTCCCCGCCTTGGCGGCGAGAGCACTTCGCGAGCGGAATCCCGCCGGCAGCCCGAAGAATGTTGCGGCCGCGGCTTGCGCGACAAACCGGCGTCGTGTCCAAGGCATGAGTTTTCTCCGCGTGGGTCGTCGTTCTAGCCTGGTGCAAGGGGTTGAAAAGGCCCAGGGGGCCTCTAACCATCGTACACGGCTCGCGCCCGGGGAAAAGTGCCTGAAAACCTCTGGAAGCTCTCAAGACGGTTCAATTGTCCGGCAGTCCGCATGGGCGCCCCGTTGTACTTCACGCTCGACGGGGTGCGGCAATGCCCTCGGGTCATCCCGTCGTCTGTGGTAGCGGTTCAAGCCGATCGGGCCCGATCCCTTGCGAATCGCCTAGGTCCGCGATGTCGAGCAGGAACATGTGGCACGTCTGGCTGGCCGGATCGCCGCCGGTGAAGAGAATCCAACGGCGGTCGGGCGTGATCTGCGCGTGGAAATGCGCCTTCTGGCCGCCCACGTAGGTCGGCCAGGAACCGGTCAGCCGCAACCACTCGTGGTTTTCGCCCTGCCGATCCAGCCGCACCAAGGCGTACATGTCGTGCACGTCGAAGCGGTCCGAGTCCGTGGAGTTCTCATAGAAGAAAATCCGCCCTTCGGGGTCCCATCCCGTATGGATGTACTGGAACTGGCTGGGCATGGGGAACTCCAGCCGCCGCCGCGTGAGCGGGTCCATCAGCCCCAGCCGGCGCTCTTCCGGAACCTCGTAGGCAATTCCCCGCTGCGTCGAGGGGCAATGGACAACGCCGTCGCGCAGCAGTTCGCAGCGCCCGCTGGTCAAGTCCGTCAGCAGCATGCCGGGCTTTTCGGCCGGGTGAGTCACCACGAAATGCTCGTTGCCATAGGCGGTCACGTGAAACACCGCGCTGTCGATCCGGCAGAGCGTCCGCTGCTGGCCCGTGTCGAAATGATAGGCCACCACGGCCGCTCCCTTGCAGGGCTTTCCCCAAATCGAGCCGCGGGGGACGTGGATGTAGGCCAGCCAGTTTCCGTCGGGCGTGCAACCGTTCTGCCCGTACGCCTCGCGGTCCGCCGGAATCTCCAGCAGCACCCGGTCCTCGAGCGTCTCGACGTTCACCGCGTGGACCCGGTTCCCGTCGAAGTAGACGACCAGCCCCCGGGCGACATTCAGCACGCTGCGGTGGTCGAGCACGCCGCGACCGGAATCGACGCACCAGGGGCGCCACTGCGTGTCGGCGCAGGTGGCATGGGTCAACTGGACCGACTCGGCCGTCCGCAGGTCGAGCCGGTATAGCTGCAATTCCCCCTTGGCCGCCCGGTGGTAGACGAGGTAGCGGCCGTCCCGCGTGATCGAAGGGATGAAGTAATACAGCGGATAGCACTGGGCCTGGCCGCTGGTCAATTGCACGGCCAATCGCCCCGTGCCGGGCGCCTTGAGGCGTTTGAACTCCGGCGAGAGCTCCATTGCCCGCGGCGCGGCGCGGAGCTCGGCGGGACGCAGCGCCCCGGCCAACAGCGAGGCCGCGCTGGTAAAAACGAACTGGCGGCGATCCATGGCAGATACTCTCGGTTGCGTTGATTGAACCCGTGCGATCACCTGCGCGGACGGGAGGGTCCCCTCGCTCCGGCTCGCCGGCGAAATAAACCTGCGTGATTCCGGGAGGAATTCGTACGCGAACGATAGCCGCGTGGGCTTGCCCGGCCTCCGTTCCGTACGGGTTGTGCCGAAGCGCACGCAAGCGCGGGGCAAGCCCACGCGGCTATCCGAATCGCAACCGTTCTTCCACGAATCACGCAGGTCTACTTACACCTCTTACACTTCCTTGGGCAGCAGGTAGGGCGCTCGGTAGAAACCTTCAACAATCGCGTTGGCCTTGTCGTGGTTCTTGAATCGCTCGTTCTCCGTGTCGACATCGAGCCACTCGCCGAGGGTGATCGTCGGGGAATCGACGTCGATCTCGTGGGCCTTCAAGTGCTCGACCAGCCGATCGAACATCTCC
>JAMOAF010000074.1 GCA_023621895.1 Planctomycetota bacterium | reverse complement strand
GCCAAGCTCCAGCTTGGCAGCGCCAGTCGCAGTCTCACTCGGGTTCCCATGCCACACCTCGCTGCCAAGCTCCAGCTTGGCAGCGCCAGCCGCAGTTTCATTTGGGTTCCCAAGCCGGAGCTTGGGAACCAGAAGACAGCGCGTGACCTCTGACCTGCCCCCCTGCCCCGCATTCTACCAGATTCGGAGTCAAACTCCATGAACACCCGCAGAACGTTTCTCAAGACCGCCGCGGCCGCGGCGGGCGCCGTTTTCGGCTGGCGAAAAGCCGGCCGGGCGGATGAACAACAGCCGCTCAACATTCGCGACGCGAGGGTCATCCGCTTTCGCGACCGCGACGGCGGCCCGATCGATTCGTATTTGCAGATTGCCGGCGGCGCCGGGCTGACGGGCTACGCCGGACCGCTCATGAAGGAGCAGGCCGCCGCCTTGCCAGCGAACCTCCGCGAGATGCTGGCCGGCCGCGATGCCCGTGACCCCGAGAAGCTCAACTTCCACACCTTGTGGGCTGCGTGCCACCCAGACAAGACGCTTGAAAGCTACGCCGAGGGGCGCGACCCGCTGACCGGCGCGCCCGTTTGGGGAATCCGCCGCGCCGCGCGCCACACCGAGACCGGCTGGCGGATCACGGCCTTAAGCGCGATCGACCTGGCGATCTGGGACCTCCGCGGCAAGGCGGCAGGTCTGCCCGTCTGGCGCCTTCTGGGGGCAAAACGCCAACGGCTCAGCGCCTATGCGAGCATGTTGGGCTACTCGGTCCACCCGGCCGAGGCCCGGGCCATCGCCCGCGAGTTCTTCGACCGGGGATTCAAGCGGCAGAAATGGTTCTTTATGAAAGGGCCGGTCGACGGGGCCGAGGGCCTGAAACAGAACATCGAGCTGGTCCGCGCCCTCCGCGAGGAATTGGGTCCGGAGGCGACGCTGATGTTCGACGGCATCCAATACGTGTGGAAGTCCGACGACCTGGATTATGCGATCGAGCTGGCCAAGGGAATCCTGCCCTATCAACCGCACTGGCTGGAGGAACCGCTGCGGCCCGACGATCTGGAAGGCTACACGCGGCTGAAGGGCGAGACCGGGATCGCGCTGGCCTCCGGTGAGCACTGGTATACGCGCTGGAACGTCAAGCCCTTCCTCGACCGCAAGATCGTCAGCTTCGTGCAGTCGGACCCCGAATGGTGCGGCGGGCTGACCGAGTGGCTGAGAATCTGCGAACTGGTCAAGGCCTACCCCGGGGTTCAAGTCGTCCCGCACGGCCACCACGTGCTCGCCGCATCGACCTGCGTGGCCTCGCAGTCGGAAGAGCTCTGCCCGATGCTGGAGTACCTCGTCAGGTCGCGAGTCCAGTTCCAGCATTGCCAGACGCGGCCGATGGTCGCCGAAGCGGGCACATTTGGATTGGGCGAAGAGCCGGGCCTCGGCCCCTCCCCGGATGAATCGCGTCTCAGCCGTTTGTAGAACGGAATTCATTCCGCTACCCGGGTTCCCAAGCTCCGGCTTGGGACCGAAAAGACGGCCCATTGCTGCCACCGGTCGCCTCTCCTTACCTCGTTCCCAAGCTCCGGCTTGGGAACGAAATTTTTCCGGCGGTTATCATAAGGGCCAGTTCCCACAATACGGAGAAAAGACCATGCAAAAGCAGACTCGACGTGAATTTCTGGCCCAGACGGCCGCGGCCGGCACGCTCGCCCTGGCCGCTCAATCGCCGCTTGCGCGGCAGGCCTGGGCGGCCGACAAGGCGCCCGACATGACAATCGCCAAGTGGGCCGGTCCGAAGGACCTGACGGCCGACCAGCTCAGCCAGGCGGCGGTCAAGCTGACCGAACAGGCGATCGCCGGGCTGGGCGGCCTGAAGCGGTTCATCGGCAACGGTTCGGTGGTCTGGTTGAAGGCGAACATCGGCTGGGACCGGACGCCCGAAACGGCCGCGAACACCAACCCCGACGTGGTGGCGACGCTGATCCGCCTCTGCCTCGATGCGGGCGCGAAGACCGTCAAGGTGGGCGATAACCCCTGCGATATCGCCCAGCGGACCTACGCCGCCAGCGGCATCGCCGAGGCGGCCAAGAAGGCCGGCGCGGAGGTCCTCTTCCTCGACCGCACCCGGTTCCGCGACACCGCGATCGGCGGCGAGCGGATCAAGTCGATCCCCATCCACCCGGCCATCCTGGAGTGCGACCTGGTGCTCAACGTCCCGGTGGCCAAGCATCACCGGTTGGCCACGGCCACGCTCTGCATGAAGAACTACATGGGCGTGATCGAGAAGCGGAACCTGTTCCACCAGGCGATCCCCGAGTGCCTGGTCGACATCACCCGCTTCATGAAGCCGCAGATTTGCGTCCTCGACGCGGTGCGGATTCTCAAGGACCACGGGCCCAAGGGGGGCGACCTGAAAGACGTCGCCATGCCGCTCGCGCTGGCCGCCGGGACCGACATCGTGGCCCTCGACGCCTGGGGCGCCGAGGTGCTGGGCATGAAGCTTGCCGACGTCCGCTCGATCGGTCTGGGTGAGGCGGCCGGGCTGGGCAAGTCCGACTACCGCTCGCTGGCGCTGAAGGAGATTGCCGTCTCATGAGCAAGGCCCGCCGCGGCTGGCTGCGGGTGTGGACAAGGCGGATGGTGCAATTAACCTTCCTGCTCCTTTTCCTGGGGCTGCTGCTGGCCGCGCGGCCGCCGGCCGAAGGCAGCCCCAGCCCGTGGCTGAAAGCGTTCTTCCTGATCGACCCGCTGATCCTCCTGGCCACCTGGCTGGCCGCGCACGCCGTGCCCCTGGCCGCGCTCTGGGCGCTGGCCACGCTCGCCGTCACGATCCTGCTGGGGCGCGTGTTCTGCGGCTGGGTCTGCCCGCTGGGAACCCTGCACGCCATCGCCGGCGGGATTGGCCGCCGCCGCAAGCCGGACGCCGCCCGCGACCGGTGGTCTCCCTGGCAGCGGACGAAGTACTATCTGCTGGCGGGCTTTCTGGCGATGGCCGTTTTCGGCGGGCACTGGGTGGCCGTGTTCGATCCGCTCGTGCTGCTCTACCGGACGACGACCACGGCGCTCGTGCCCGGCGCGCAGTGGGCGATTGAAGAAGGGGCCAAGAAGGTCTACGACGCCGACGTGGGCGTGGGCGAGTACCGCGCGCACCAGGCGACCGAGCCGGTCTACACCTGGCTCCGCGACCACGTGTTCTATGTCCAGGGCCAGGCGTTTCTGGGCACGGGGCTGATCATGGGCCTGTTCGTGGTCACCCTGGCGCTCAACCGCTACCGGCCGCGGTTCTGGTGCCGCTATCTCTGCCCGCTGGGCGCGCTTCTGGGGGTCTTCTCCTGGCGGCCGCTGCTCCGCCGCAGGGGGCGCAAGGAAGCCTGCAACGAGTGCGGTCTCTGCGCCACGCCGTGCCACGGGGCCGCGGCGGAGACGTTCGGCGGCCAGTGGAAGCCGGCCGAGTGCCTCGGGTGCCTGAATTGCACGCCGGCCTGCCCCAAGGAGAGCCTGGGGTGGACGGTGCAATTGCCGTGGCGCCGAGAGCCGGCCCTGTCGCGCGTGGGCATTTCGCGCCGGGGGGCGATCGCCGCGGCGGCGGGCGGCCTGGCGGCGCTGGCCTTCTTCCGCGCCACGCCGCAGGCCCGCGGCAAGAAGTACAACCCCGCCCTGATCCGGCCGCCCGGCGCACGCCCCGAGCGCGAGTTC
>JAMOAF010000149.1 GCA_023621895.1 Planctomycetota bacterium | reverse complement strand
CATGGGGTATCCGCCGGATTTCTTGCCCTTGCCGAATTGCTGTTGCATTGGCGGCTGGTAAGGCGGCTGATAGGGCGGGTAGTACGGCGGATAGTACTGCGACTGCTGCTGGTAAGGCGGCTGCCAGGGGGGAATCATTGGCGGCTGCCAGGGGGGCGTTGTTGTCGGCGGGATCATCGTCGGCGGGATGGTTGTCGGCGGGATGGATGTCGGCGGGATGGATGTCGGCGGGATGGATGTCGGCGGGATGGTGGCCGGGGGCTGCATCGTCGCGGTGTACGGCTGGTAGCCAGTGTCGCGGGAGCCATAGCCCAAAGCCCCATACGGATACTCGCTGGGTTTCTTGCCTTTGCCGTACTTGCCGAATTGCTGCTGCATCGGCGGCTGATAGGGGGGGTAGTACGGCGGGTAATACTGCGACTGCTGTTGATAGGGCGGCTGATAGGGCGGCTGATAGGGCGGCTGATAGGGCGGCTGATACGGAGGCTGATACGGTGGTTGGTATGGGGGTATTTCAGGCGGGTTGTTCGATGGTGGCGTGATGCTCGGAGGCGGAAATTCTGGTGTGCCGCCGCCAGGCGGAGTCACGTTCGGAGGAAGCACGGGTGTTCCGCCGCCCGGCGGCATGACGGCCGGAGGCGGCATCACGCTTCCGCCCCCGGGCGGCGATACGCCAGGTGGCTGTACCGGAGTTCCGCCGCCCGGCGGCGTGACCGGCGGAAGACTCGGGACGAGCGAGCCAATTCCGGGAATCAGGCTCGGCAGGCCGGGGAGGATCGAGCCGCCGGGGGGAGCAATGCTTGGAATGCTCGGCGAGCCCGACCCTGCCGGCGGCAAGTAGGCCGAGCCGGCTGGCAGGTTGCCGGGTGTGAATGCCGCGGCTGTCCGGTTTGACGCGGCGTCGCGCGAACCGTAATCCAGGCCGGGCCAGTAGTCGCCAGACTTCTTCTTCTTTTTCGAAAACTGCTGTTGGTAGGGCGGCTGGTACGGCGGCTGGTACGGCGGCTGGTACTGGAAGCCGGGTGGAACCGTTGGATACTGCGGATAGGGGTATTGCGGGTACGGATACTGCGGAGACCCTCCACCCCAGATTGGCGGATACGGTTGATATGCGGGCTGCGGGTAACCGGAACCCGTGTCCGGCTGATTTGCAGAAGCTGCCGACGCCAGCAACCCCGCGATCAGCGCCGCCCGCAGAGTCGTAAAGAAGAAACCGAAGCATCTCATCGCACTGCTCCTTGTTTGGAAACCAGCGAGTTCGACCGACCGGAATCCATATCCCGGTGGATCGCATCGGACGATCCACCCAACCTATGGTCATCTGCCGTTTCGAACCGACAGAAGCATGGCAAGAACTTTACACGTACGACCAGATGGGGAGAATCTTCGAAAGACCCACCAACCACGCTCGCCAACTCGACCCCATTACAGTCGCGGGAGACTCGTTGACTGGCCCTTCGACGAGTTTTGAATCCACGAACACCCTCTCACATGCTACCGCAAGAGCCGGGTTACGCAATCCCCCAGGATGGCGGAGTCCGTTCTTCCTTTCCTCGATCGAAATACACCGGCCGGCGGCGCGCCGAGGTCGCGCTATGGCGTGCCGACGCACGGATTTGCCCATATACTGGTTGTCATCATGCATCCGAAAAGGGGACGCCGCGCCGTGTTTCGTCTCGCTGGGCCGCAAACGACGATTCTTGTTGTTCTGTTCCTCCTTGCCGGGTTTTTGGCAAATGGCCTGGGCGGGGAATCGGCGCCGGCCAGGGCGGGCCTGCTGGTTGGCATCCAGAATTACGCCCATCTCGGCGCCGACGAACAGCTTCAAGGATGCCGCAACGATCTGGTCCTGATGCACGGCCTGCTTACCCAGCGGTTCGGGTTTTCAGAGCGCGACGTCGTCGTTCTTGCCGACGAGGCCGCCACGGCCGAGAGAATCCGCGGCGAGTTGGCGAACCTGAGCCTGCGGGCGCGCGGCCTGGCGGACCAGGGCCGCACGCCCTACGTGGTCGTCTTCTTCAGTGGGCACGGATCGCAGATCGCGGACCAACCGCCAGGAGACGAAGACTGCGATGAAGAAGACGGGTTGGACGAAACC
>JAMOAF010000146.1 GCA_023621895.1 Planctomycetota bacterium | reverse complement strand
TCGCTCACAGGCTACCGAGCATTATCTGTTGCGGCGGAACGATTGGCAATAACGCTTTTGGAGGGGGCGGACATTGTGATCTAACTACTAACTGGTGCACATAAGATGTGCCAGCTACAGAAAGTACACGCACCTATCTAAATGCATTTGCCAGGCCGGAGATGATTGAGCTACGGATTCAGCACGGATCGAACACGGAGGCAACACGGGAAGACGGCGGAACGGCGCACGCGAATCCTCGTCCGCATCGCGGTGGCTTTTCCGTGTTCGAACCGTGTTCCATCCGTGGCACCCCTCTCGCCTTACCGGGGGGATTCTCTTCTGCAATTCATCTCCGCGCCCGGGCAGACTGTTGCTTTTCATTCCCCGCAAGAGCCCCCCAGGAACGCTGGCACGCTCGGTCGCGATCGCAGACCGCGTGTCGCACGGGGGCACGGGGCGCCCCAGCCCAGGCCCAGGCCCTTTGCTGACCGCAAGAAAAGTCTGTAACTTGGGTTAGGCTCAACAATCGGGCGATTAGGCAAGATGGAGGCGGACTGTGCGCGAAAACAGCGAGGTTTCGGTGGACACGGTTGGACTGCTCGGACTGGGGCTGATGGGGCGCGGGATTGCCGCCTGCCTGCTCTGTCACGGGCGGAAGGTGGTCGCGTATAACCGCAGCCGCGGGCGGGCGGAGAAGGCGCGGGCGTTTCTGGCCGGCGTCATGGAGGAAGTCGTCCGCCGCGGCGTGTTCCCTGCCGACGCCGTGGCGGATTGGGCGGAGCGATTCACCGTCGTCGATGCCATCTCCGGCCTGGCGGAATGCCCGTTCGTCGTGGAGTCCGTCAAGGAAGACATCGAGCTGAAGCGGCAGTTGTACGCGGAATTGGAGAAGCAGATTGCGCCGGATGCGGTCATCGCATCGAACACGTCGAGCTTCCCGCTCACCCTGCTGCAAGCGGAGAGCGTCCATCCGGCGCGTTTCGTGGTCATGCACTGGGCGGAGCCGACGTGGATCACGCGTTTCATGGAGATCGTCCGCAACGAGCTGACCAGCGAGGAGGCGGTGGCGCGCACCCGAGCGCTCGGCCTGGCGTGCGGCAAGCAACCGAGTTTCCTGAATTTCGACATCCGGGGGTTTATTGCCAACCGGCTGATGTATGCGATGATTCGCGAGGCGTGCCATCTCTACGAACTGGACGTTGCGGACGCGGCGACCATCGACCGCTCGTTCCGCAACGACACGGGGTGGTGGGCGACCTTAGCTGGCCCGTTCCGCTGGATGGACCTGACCGGATTGGAGGCCTACGGATTGGTCATGGAAGGATTGCTGCCAGAGCTGTGCAACCGGAAGACCGTGCCGGAGATCATGAAGAAAATGATCGCCGAGGGCGCTCAAGGCACGGCCAATTGCCGAGGGTTTTACGAGTACGACGAGCGGACGGCCAAGGCCTGGGAAAAAACCTGGATCGAGTTCACCTACGACATCCGCGACCTGATTATGAAGCACGAGTCGCGTCTCCGCGATGCCGGCGCGCTGGAGGAGTGAAGGAACGCCGCTCGCACGGGGGGGCCTTCGCTGCGCGCGACAAGCGCGCCGCCGGGGCGCCGGCCGCGGAAACTCTGGTGCAAAAATTTGCATTCGCCGCTTAAGGTGAAGTAGAATCGCCGATAGCGGCTGTGCGGGCGTGGAGGCACGGCAGTCTCACTCGCGGCCCGATCCGATTGGCCCTGCAACCTGGGGCCAGGTGAGCTTGTCGCCCTAAACCATCTCGTCTAGGAGGCAATATCATGTCACGGGCGCTCGGTTTCTGTCTGGGGCTGGTGCTGGCCCTCGGCGGTTCCACCTTCGGGCGGGATGCCGCGGCCGCCGAGCCGCCCGAGGCCAAGTCCGCGGCCGGCGCCGCGCAAGACGGCGATGTGGCGCAAGGCGGCGGCGCCAAGCCGCCCGCCGGAAGCGCGCCGGATGCCCAGCCGCCGTTGCGCCAGGAGCACGTGAT
Source organism: Planctomycetota bacterium (assembly GCA_023621895.1). Taxonomy (GTDB): domain Bacteria; phylum Planctomycetota; class Planctomycetia; order Pirellulales; family Thermoguttaceae; genus JAAYCB01. The sequence continues at coordinate 121 of JAMOAF010000146.1, read as the reverse complement.
CTATCTGCCGTACGAGAAGCTCCGCGACGTGTTCGAGAAGGAGGACTCCTCGATCGTGCTGCCCTACGGGCAGTTTCTGGAGATGTGGAATCGCCTGGTCCGACCGGAGCGGCCGCCCATC
>JAMOAF010000537.1 GCA_023621895.1 Planctomycetota bacterium | reverse complement strand
GCCGCCCGCGGGCGTGGCCCGGCCGGGTCGGGGGGGCGTTGTGACGTAATTAATACAAGCCGAACGCCACAGTCAACTTCGGCCAGGACGCTCCGCCGCGGACCGCCAGTGCGGGCACTTCGCGCCGCTCTTTGCCCCCGATGCGACACTTTGGCAACTCGAAAATGGACTGCGATCCCACCCGACAAGCACCTGTTCATAGCGGCGGAGTCGAAAGCGGCGGCCCCTGGGTGGGCGGATGACGAGTGCCGAGAAGATCGCCCAAGCCGTGCACACGGAGAGAGCCCTTCCGATGGGGGCGCGTGACCAGCCGCAGCTCTTTCGCCCGATGGGAGGAGAAACCTGGGTTGACCGGCCGCAGGGCTGCCGACGACGGCCGCCGCTGGTTGCTGGACCGCGTGATTCCCGTGGTGAACGGATAGGGTCAGCTCTGGCTTGGCTGCCGTCCCACACCGCAGCCACCGCGAGGGGCTCGAAAACGCCCTCGGATCCCACGGGGGAGTTAGTTCTTGGAGCAGATTCACCAATAAGTTGGAGATTCTTGCGGGGGGCGTATTTCTTTCCCGCCGGGGCAACCTGATCCGGCTACAGACCGTCCGCATCGAGGTAAAACGCCTCCATCGCCGGCCGGTATTGATTCATCAGCTTGTCGTAGAAGTCCAGGGGAGGCTGGGCATCGGCGGGCAGGAAGGACTTGTAGGGGTGCTTCTTGGAGTATTCGTCGAATTCCTTGCGGATCGCCGCCAGCGCGCCGGGATCGGTAAGCAGGTCAATCGCCGAGGCGGCCATCGCCTTGGCGCCGGCGTTGGCGCCCCGCCAGGCGGTCGAGCCGAAGCCGGAGGCAACGGTCGACCAGTGATGGCCCTGCGCGCCGCCGGCGATGCCGGGGAAGCGGATCGTGGCCGTGGGAGCGACCAGCGTCACGTCGCCGTGATCGGACGAGGCGCCGCCGGTGAACACGGCGGCCGGCTTGCCAATCGCGTCGACCTTCGCCGGCATGCCCGTCTGCGCCGCGCCCAACTCCTTTTGCAGGGCTTTTGCGAACGCGTGCTCCTCTTCGGTCCACTCGGGCATGCCGACCAGCTCGATGTTCTTCTGCATCAGTTCGGCGAGCAGCTTGTTGTGATGCGACTGGTGGAGGGCGGCCAGGACGCGGACGCCGGCCAGTTCGGTGTTCGTCGCCAGCGCCGCCCCTTTCGCGCAATTGAGGACCCGCTCGAAAAGCCCGAGGAGACTCTCGTCCGAACCGCGCACGACATACCATACGCTCGCGCGGTCGGGGACGACGTTCGGCGCCTCGCCGCCATCGACGATCACGTAGTGCATCCGCGTGGAGAAGTGCAGGTGCTCGCGGAGGTAGTTCGTGGCGACGTTGGTGATTTCGACGGCGTCCAGCGCGCTGCGGCCGGCCCACGGGGAGCCGCCCGCGTGCGCTGTTTTCCCGTGGAACGTGAGGACGGCGGAGTACATCGCGGTGCCCGCCACCCCGTAGGCGCTCGCGAAGCCCGAGCCGGCGTGGTTGTTGATCACCGCGTCGACGTCCTTGAACAAACCCGCCCTGACCATGTACGGCCGGCTGACCCCGATCTCCTCGGCCGGTGAACCGAAGAGCTTGATCGTGCCGGGGATTTGGTGCTTCTCCATCGCGCGCTTGACGGCGATCGCGGCGGCGGTGGCGGCCGACGCCATCAGGTTGTGGCCGCAGCCGTGGCCGGGGGCGCCGGCAACCACGGGCGTCTGCTTCGGATTGCGGCCCTGCTGCGAGAGCATCGGCAACGCGTCGTACTCGACAAGGATTCCCACGACCGGCCTGCCCGTCCCATAACTGGCGACGAAGCAGGTGGGCATGCCCGCCAGCCCTTTTTCAACCGTGAAACCGGCTTCCTCCAGCGTCCGGATCAAGAGCGCCGAAGACTTGTGCTCCTGCAACCCCAGTTCAGCATACGACCAGATCGCGTCGGATATCCGGCCGAATTTCGCTACCGTCTCCGGCTCGCCCAGCCAGTCGAGCACCGACTGTTTTTCCGGCGAAATCTCGGCAGACAGAGGAGGCGAGAGAAAAAGGCACACGGCGAGGGTTGTAAGTAAAAGTTTGAAAACTCGCTTCTGG
>JAMOAF010000159.1 GCA_023621895.1 Planctomycetota bacterium | reverse complement strand
CACGAGAATCTGGCTTACATGCGCAAACAGTCCTCGCGGGCGAAGATTACTCCATGGTCTTTCGACAACGAGTATCACTTTGGCGATTTCCACGGAAACACCGAGGAGATGCTCCGCCGAGGCTATGATTTTCATCTGCACTACGCCAACTTCGGGATTCGCGCGCTGCTTGTTCGCCTGCCCCACGGCTTGCCGGACCCGGCGGCCGCCCAAGCATACCTCGACGGCCAGTCGGTTCGATTCGTGAAGGACAAGAAGGGAAGCGGAGGCGTCCTTTCCATCAGCCCATACTATGAACCTGGTGATCTGGACGAACTATGGGACGTCGGCGACATGGTCGATCCGCTCACTCCGTTGAGGGCCGAGATTCTCGCCGGCGATCTGCGGCCGCTCTACCTGGCCCGCCTGGCGGTCGGCTGCGACAGCGACCATACCCCCGAGGAGAACTTCGAAGCGCCCGTCCCGGCCGGCTTGAACGACCTGTCGACCGCCCAATCCGCCCTGGCCGAATTCTACGGAATCAGCCATGCCTTGATCGCGGCCGCCGGCCGGCAGAGCGGCCCCCTGCCGCAACGGGAGGATCCATTCACTCAATACAGCCGGTGGCTTGCCGGCCAGCCTGCCGCGGCGAAGGACCAGTGGCTGATGGAAATCCTTGCCAGCAAGGACTCGCCGGTGCGGTCGGAAATCCTGGCGAAATACCGGCAAGAGTCGCAATACCCGGCGTGGCCGACAACGTCTGCCGGTCGAACGATCGCCGAACTGTCGAGTCTCGCCAAGGAAATCGAACGCGAAGACAAGGCCAAGGCCGCGGCCGAAGCAGCGCGCCGGCGCGAGCGGGAACTCAAGAAGATGGCCGCTGATCCGACGTTCTACGTGAAGAAGATGAAAAAGCTCGTCGACCAGCGTTCCACCAAGGCATATCAGCAGGCAGCCAGAATTCTCGCCGATCTGCGCGAGGCGCTCGCCGGCACCGACCAGGCGGGTCTGGCCGAGAGGCAAGCTCTGGCATTAAGGGCGAAGTATCCCAAGCTGAACCGCCTGCTCGGCGCGCTGCGGGAGGAAGGATTCGCACGGAAGTAGCGCGCCCGGCTGGCGCAGCGTCTCCGCCGCGCTTTTCCGCCCGGGCCAACGTCCGCGCTTGCCCGCCGCATGGCGGCGGCTGAACGGCCTGCCGCTGTCCGCCGCCCTTACCTGGGCGCGTTCCACTCCTCGATCTTCTTCTCCCACTCCTGGCGGTTGAAGCCCTTGGGCTCGTAATCCTGGTTCTTCAGCAGCTCGTCCATCGCCGGCCGCGGGGTGTCGAAGCCGCCCTGCGGCACCTCCATCTTGGCCGTCCAGAGGATGCCGTTGACAACCGCCTTGCGGAAACTGTCGCAGGCCCAGTTCCAGTGCCAGTGGCCACCGGTGAAGCCAAAACCACGGCCGCCGTCTTCGCGCTCGACCACCCAGGCCAGGTGCTCTGGATTTCCCTTGCCGGCACGCACCGTGGGATTGTTGCTGTGCTCCCCGTCGGGGCGCTCCCGCGTGCTGTCGGGCGGGACGGCCGTGAGGATCGGCGTCACGTTCTTCATGCCCTCGGCGAAGCGCATGTGGTAATACCACTCGTCGTCGATCGCGAACGGCTTCAAGCCCCGAGCGACCGGATGGTCCGGAAACGTCGTGAATTCGGCCTTGAAATGCGGGTTGACCGACCAGTTGATCTCGAAATAGCCGCCGGTCCACTTGAGCATCAAGTCGCCGGCCTTGCCCTTGGGCACCTCCACGCCGTAGTGCAGAGCGGCGATCCCCACGCCCCGCTTGGCAACGGCATCCAGCTCGTCAAGATGCTGCATCACCACGTGCCCCCCGCCGCCGTCGCAGAACATCACGACCGAATCGGCGTTGTCCAGCGCGGTCGGATCGGCCGGCCAGCCGTTCTGATACACGGTGGCATAGGCCCCCGGCACGTTCTCGTTGATCAACTTGGCCAGCAGCAGGCAGCCGGCGTTGTGCTCGTGGCTGCCGTAGCCGTGACTGGGTCGGCCGGCAATCAGGACGATCTTCTTCACGTCTTGCATGGGAAGCCGCTTCAGCCGGATGTCTTTCACCTGGACCTTCATCTCGGGCCCC
>JAMOAF010000022.1 GCA_023621895.1 Planctomycetota bacterium | reverse complement strand
TATACGTCCTCTTTGGCTTTTTCGATGCTTGACCCGTTTGGGCATCAACGCCATCGGTCTCGTCCTCGCTATAAACGCCCTGATTGATCCAAACCTGCACGCCGATGTGTCCCTGGGCGATCATCGCCTCGGCGAATCCGTAGTCGATTCTCGCGCGGAGAGTGGAAAGCGGTATCGAGCCGGCGATCTGCTTCTCGCGCCGCGCCATTTCAGCCCCGCCGAGCCGCCCGGCCAACTGAATCTTGATTCCCTTGGCGCCGGCCTCCATCGTCTGTTCCATCGTCCGCTTCATCGTGCGGCGAAAGCTGGCTCGCTTCTGGAGCTGCTCGCAGATGTCCTCGGCCACGAGCTGGGCCACCAGCTCCGGCCGATTGATCTCCTCGATCTTGATGTTGATCCGCCGCCCGGTGAGATTCTGGAGTTCCGTCTGGAGTTCCTCGACGCGCTCGCCCTTGCGCCCGATGAGGACGCCGGGCCGGGCGGAAAACAAGACGACTTTGACTTCGTCCCGTGTCCGCTCGATCTCGATCTTGGCGATCATCGGGTACATCGGCTTGCCGCCCTGATCCTTGCGCTTCTTAACGAAGTCGCGGATCTTCTTGTCTTCGACCAGGAGGTCGGCAAACTCGCGCTTCGAGGCGTACCAGCGACTTTTCCAGCCGGTCATCACTCCGGTGCGAAAACCCGTGGGATTGACTTTCTGACCCATGTTGCGCTACTCCAACGCGACGGAAATGTGCGACATTCGCTTCTTAAAGATCGAGGCCATCCCGCGAGCTTTCGGCCGCATGCGTTTAAACATCGGGCCGCCGTCGACGCGGACATCGACGACCACCAACCCGCCGACATTCGGGGCCCGCCGGTCTTCCGCATTCGCCAGGGCGCTGCGGATCACCTTTTCCAGCATCCTCGCGCCCCGATTCGGCTGATACCGCAATAGGTTCAAGGCCTCGTCGGCGCCTTTGCCGCGGATCAGGTCCGCCAGCGGCCGGACCTTGCGGGCGCTGATCCGCGCGAATCTGTGTTTTGCCTCGTATGCCATGTTGCCGTCCTCAAACATCTTGCCAGGCGCCGTTGCGGCTTGCCGCTCCGGCCCCCACTCCGGCGCCACATTGCCTCGCGGTTACCGCTTCCCCTTGCCGCCGTGGCCGCGGAACGTGCGGGTTGGCGCGAACTCCCCGAGCCTGTGGCCGACCATCTCCTCCGTAACGAAGACCTTCACGTGGACCTTGCCGTTGTGCACCATGAACGTGTGGCCAACGAACTCCGGCACGATCGTGCACGCCCGGGCCCACGTCTTGATCGGCTGCTTGGTCCCCGCTTCGTTCTGGGCCTCTACCTTGATGTAGAGCTTCGGGGCGACAAAAGGACCTTTTTTCAGGGATCTTCCCATGTTCGGTAGCCGTCTTGCGTATTCTGATTCGTAGAGTCTCTCGCCTCATCGGACGGCCGGCGGCGCCGCCCGGCGAAGTCCGCCATCGCCTATTTGTTCAATTTCAGCACGCCGTACCGCTTCGATCGGCGGCGGCGCACGATTGCCCGATTCGACGCCTTGTGCCGTTTGCGCGTCGAACCGCCCTTGGCCGATTTGCCGGTCGGGCTGACCGGATGCCGACCGCCCTTGGTCCGCCCCTCGCCACCGCCGTGCGGGTGGTCGATTGGGTTCATCGCGGTACCCCGGACGCTGGGCCGCCGGCCCAGCCAGCGCTTCCTGCCCGCCTTGCCCAGAACAATCTTCATGTGTTCCGGATTACTCGTCGCGCCGATCGTCGCCCGGCACTTGGCCGGCACGCGGCGAATTTCGCCGCTGGGCAGATTGATTTGCGCCCACCCGGCGTCTCGAGCCGCCAGGGTCGCACGAGCGCCCGCGGACCGGCACATCGCCCCGCCCCGGCCCGGATGAACCTCGATATTGTGGATGTCCGTGCCGAGCGGAATCTCCGCCAGGGGCAGGCAGTTGCCCACCGTCGGCGCCGCGCCGGATCCGCTCATCACCCGAACGCCGACTTTCAATCCGTCGGGCGCGAGGATGTAGCGTTTCTCGCCGTCCGCATAGTGGATCAAGGCGATTCGGGCGCTGCGGTTCGGGTCGTACTCGATCGTCTTGACCAG
>JAMOAF010001029.1 GCA_023621895.1 Planctomycetota bacterium | reverse complement strand
TGTCTGCTCACTCGTGAAGCCCGGTATCGACTGTGGACTGTGTGCTTGTGCGGTCATCGGCTGCTCCAGGTATCAGATGCCGACGCGCGCGGCACCAGGGGCGTGCATGTCTCTACCAGCACGATGCACCAACGGCAGCGGCTTGTCGTTTCTCGCTCACCCGCATCGCCTGGTGGCACGTCGCATATCCATCATGCCCCGCCGGTATCGACAGGCACAAAACCGCCCACCTCAGACATCACGAGCAGGCTTGCATCAGCCCAGGCTAGCCCGGTCCAGCGCCTCATCTTGCAGGGCCGCCAGCCGCTCCCATCCCAGCGTCTCAGCACGGCTGCGTAATGCATCGCTGGGGCCTCGAAGAAGCCGCCGGCGATGGCGGCCGCAGCCCCATTCTGCCTGCGTATGAGGCCAGTTCTGGGGCGCGGCGAGCGCCCCCGGCGCCATACATCAGCCATTGGCGATCTCGATATCGACGTATGGCAGCCCCACGGCGGTGGAGTCAGCCGCCAAGCTCATGAACAAGGCAGAGTCGGCGAAGACCTCCGGCATCCCGATGCCGAGCAGGTCAAGGATGCCGCCGCCGTTCGCCGATGCGACGCGGAAGATGCCCAGCAGGCGCAAGACGCTGACCTCGAAGCAAGCGTCGCCTGCTGTGGCGACAGACCCTCTTACCCGGGTGATCTTCTGGATGCCTGAATCGCCCGCCGCCAATGGAAGCTGCCACATCCGACCGACCGCAGGCGCGGCGCCGATGCCGACCGCTCCGGTGTCGCCGGCGTCACCGCCCTGGTCCAAGTAGTTGACCTGCACGGCCAGGTTGCCGGTCGGGGCGACCAGCGTCTTGACCCATATCTGGAGCCCGCCGTAGTCGTTGCCTCCAGGCACGCGGCTTGCGAAGGACGGCTGGTCGGAGAGGTTCACATCGGCGTTGTAGTTGTAGCCGCCGCAGCGGAAGAGCTCATCATAGAGGCGCAGCGTGCAGGCTACGGAGCTGGTGTACTCGACGCGCGTGATGTAACCCTTGGCGTCGACCCCGAAGCTGTTGATGCTCGGGTATCCGGCCAGCACGTCGGTCGGGACGATACCGTTGGCCGTGTTGCCGGCCGCCTCCGTCCCGGCACCAGGATTGCCGGCCACGCCGAAGACACTGTACGGCATCGCCGCGACGAGGGTCCGCGTGCCGGTCTTGTTCCAGTTGACGCGTTGCTTCGGCGCGGCTATGTACTGGTCAAGCGAGCTGATTGCCATCGCACAGGCTCCTCATGACGTATCGACCCAGAGGTCTCCTACCTCGGGGTCGCTAGGCTCCGAATCTGAGACGGTCAGGGTCGTCAGGCCGATGAAGGCGGTCGCCTTGAGCAGGTTCTCTTCATCGTCGAGCCGCGGGTCGCTGTCTGAATCGCTGGCCGTCGAGCCGCTTGTCCAGATCCGGTATCTCATTTCTTGCCCTTCGGCCGCTTGCGCGCCTGGAGCTGCTGCCGTGCCAGCATCCTGTCGAAGCGGCTGGAGCGCTGCCCCAGCGTGAGAGTCACCTCGCGTGCCGCGAGCCTGCCGGTGACGTGCTCGATCATCTGCGGGCCGAAGTCAGTGTCCACGTTCTGGAGCATCATGCCGGGACGGATATGCAGCGCCTCGATGGTCGAGCCGTCGGCGAGGTGGACCGGGCCGGTGAGCACGAGCGTGCCGGTCGGGCGCGGCCATAGGTGGTCGGCCAGATAGGCGTCTACTATCTGTTGCGCGTCGTTCGCGGTACGGTCGCGCAAGTCGAGGAACTTCGTCTGGTAGTGCGTCCCGAGCGGACCATCGGGCTCGGATGCGATGTAGCAGTTCGCGTGGCCGTCCTTGGTGCGCACGTAAGCGACCACCCGGTTACAGAGCTCGCGCCGGTCGACGCGCACGTCCCACTCGCGCAGCGCCGGGTCGGCACTGCTTACGACGATGAGCTGCGAATCGGGCACGTCATCGGCTCTGAACGGCCGCCTGAAGAAGAACGTCCGGTTCTCTTCAAAGCCGTAGTTCCAGTCGACCGTCGCGGCGACCTCATCCATCACCTGCCGCCGCGTGGTCGGTTCGCTGATGCAGAGCTGTTCGATGATGTAGCCAGTATCGTCGCA
>JAMOAF010000669.1 GCA_023621895.1 Planctomycetota bacterium | reverse complement strand
AGTGTAAATGGTGGTTTAGTACGCTGTCTGGCATATGTACCACCATACTCCACGCATTCGCGTCAGGTCGGATCAGAGGGGTGAAGAGTGATTGCCCTAACGAAACTCAATTCGGAAGAATCGGCAATCTCGGCGCGATCGACATCGGCCAGTTCAAACCCGGGGATGCCCGCCAATGAAAAGCCACCCCAATAGCAATCCCCGACGCCACCCCTGGAGGGGCGCGCCGCCGTCAAGCAGTGGACGGCAAGTCGTCCGATCGCGCCACTTCGAGCAATTCGGTTCGCGACTGGACATTCAGCTTCTTCATGATCCGCGCGCGGCGGTTCTCTACGGTTCGCGTGCTGATGCCCAGATATCGCGCGATCATCTTATTGGTTTTTCCCGCCACCAGCAGGTCCAGCACTTGCCGTTCCGGCGAAGTCAACTGACAAAAACGGCTCTTTGCCCTTTCTTGCTCCTCGCGCCGCCGCCAGTTTTCCCGGTCCAAACGGATCGCCTCCTGGATGCTTTCGGACAATTCGTGCATGCGAATGGGTTTTTCCAGGAAATTCAGGGCGCCGTTTCTCATCATCTCCACGGCCAGCCGAACGTCCGCGTGGGCCGTGATCACGATCGTCGGCGGCCGGATTGCCGCTTCGGCCATGTGCGCCAGGAGCGCGGCGCCGCTCATCTCGGGCATCCAGACATCCAAGACAAGGCAGCCCGGGCCGTCGGGCTGGCACTTGTCCAGGAATTCCTCAGCGGACGTGTAGGTTTCGGCCTTCAGGCCGATCGATTCGACGAGCTTGACAATCAGCTTGAACACGCTTTCGTCGTCGTCGACGATATACACGGTTGCCGGTTTGGTCATTTGCATGCCCCTTCGGCTGAAAAAAGGCCGCCGCGGCCGCGGCGATGGCGTCCCATCGCCAATCGGCTGATCAACTGCCCGCGCCGGTTTCCCGCCCGATCTCCTCGCTCGCTCGCCTGCAAAGCCGGGTCAGTTCGAATGCCGCGGCCTCGATCCGCTCCAAATTCTCCCAGTTCGCTACAAGTCGATTCAAGGAGAGGGCCTTTTCCGAGATGCGCGGGAATCCGTACATGCCGGCCGAGCCTTTTATCTCATGCGTAAGCTTCGCGAGCAAGGCGGCATCGCCCGCCAAGAACGCCTTCTCAATGGCCTCCGCCTTGATAGCCAGCTCGCGGGCATACTCATCCACCAATTCCCTCGCCGCGGCGTCATCCAGGAGCCCGCCGAACAGTCCGGCTCCTTCGCCGCCAGCCGGCTTCGGATCGGCGGAGGTTTCCCCGGTCGCGGCATCCGGCGCGCCCAGGTATCGCTCCAGGATGCCGAAAAAGGCGGCCTGGCTGATCGGCTTGGGGAGGTAGTCGTTAAAGCCCGCCTCCAGGCATTTCTCGCGGTCTCCGCGCATCGAATGGGCCGTTACCGCGACGATCGGCCCGTCCCATCCCTGCGCGCGGAGCCGCCGCGTGGCTTCGTATCCGTTCACCACCGGCATGCGAATGTCCATGAGGATCAGGTGGTACGGTCGTCCGGCTGCGCGCGACGCGATTGCCATCTCGCAAGCCGCCAGGCCGTTCTCCGCGAGATCAAGGTCCACCTGGCTCTTCGCGAGAATGCTTCGTATCAAGCGGGCGATTTCCGGCATGTCTTCCACCAGCAGCACGCGCCCGTGGAGCGGCGGGCGGACTTCGGCAAGGGGCCCATCCGCGCGTGGCCGGGGCGTGGCCGGCGAGGCTGGCGGGATGTTCCCCGGCTGCGCGGGCCCGGCCTCGATTGTGAGCGTGAACGTGCTGCCTGCGCCCGGCCGGCTCCGGACTTCGATTCGCCCTCCGAGCATTTCCGCGAGTCTCCGAGAGATGCTCAGCCCCAAACCCGTGCCGCCAAAGCGGCGCGTCGAGGACACGTCCACCTGGGTGAAGGGCTCGAAGATCTTCTTCATGTCCTGCTCGCTGATGCCGATCCCGGTGTCATCCACGTTAAATTGCATTTGCGTGCGGGCGCCCGCGCCCGCATGCCAGCTTGCCGTGAGGTGGACGCCGCCGGAATCCGTGAATTTGATCGCATTCCCCACGAGGTTGACGAGTATCTGCCGGAGCTTTGCGGGGTCG
>JAMOAF010000306.1 GCA_023621895.1 Planctomycetota bacterium | reverse complement strand
CAACAATTAAACCCGAGTCGGCCACCAAAGCCGAGTTGTGTCAATTACTCGACCAGCTGGAAAACTACCTAAACCTCGCCGTTTGAGCGGCTTGAAATCTGCGAAAGTTCAGTTATTCGACGTCGTGTCAAGCCTGCCGTAGGGTGGTCCAACGCGGACCACCCCGATCGACTCTCGATTGGCCAACACGCCAAGCCATTCGGCACAACGCGCGAATCATCCCGGCGGCAGCGGCGGCTCACCGGAACCCGCTAAATCGACCTGCCTGATGCGTGGAAAAAGCGGCTGTTATTCAGATAGCCGCGTGCGCCTTGCCCCGCGCTTCGTTACGTACGGGTTGTGCCACAGCGCAGGCGCGCCGCGGGGCAAGCCCACGCGGCTATCACGCTCTCGTGAATTCCTCCCTAAAATCACGCAAGTTCATTTAGAGCCTTCGCAACGAGATATCCTTGAACTGCACGCACATCGCCGGCCCAACGTGGACCTGAAGGGCCAGCCAGCCGTGGACCAGCCGCTTCGGGTCGCGGTCCTCCAACTCGCACATCGTTACGCCGTTGATCGAGAGCTTCACCCGGCCGCGATCAACGATCACCGTGTAGTCGTTCCATTGCCTCGGCTTGACCACGCCGAGCAATCCGGCCGGGTCGCCCACGGAGCCGACAACCTGTCTCTTGCCTTGATCGTCGATCAGGACCTTCTGGCCGCGCTCCGCCAACACGTCGCGAAGCAGGTACTCCATGATCACGCCGGTCCAGCGGCCAGAGGCGTCGAAGTCGGCCTGAGTCCCGACGAGCGGATCGCCGCCGGCCTGGCCGGGCCGCCGCTTCTGGGCGTGGTAGTAGATTCCCGAGTTGCCCCCTTCCAGCCGGAACTTGAGCCGCAACTCGAAGTTTTCGACCTGGTCTTTCCAAATCAGGAAATTGTTCTCCTGGAGCTTGCCGGCGACCGTCCGGCCGGTAATCGCCCCATCCTCGACCGCCCAGATCGTGCGGTCGCCGTCCCAGCCGTCCAGCGTCTTGCCGTCGAACAGCGAGACGAAGCCGGGCTCCATCCCGGCGACGGGCTGCGAGCCGGGGACGTTGCGACGAACCGGCCGGTCCGCGCGGGGCGCGATCGGGGCCTCCAGATCACCGGTCGCAAACTGGATTGCATCCAAATAGAACTGGAGCATTTGCGGGTCCGAGTAAATACTGGACATGTGGCCGAACGTGGTGTTGAAGACCCGCCCCTTCCCGTAAGACTTGACCCAAGCCAGGGCGAAATCGCCGTCCTTGCGGTTGATCCAGCGAGCGCCCATGTTGGTCCGCGCGGGGTCCAGCGACAGGAGCACGCGCAGCTTGGCGCGGTCGTAGGGAGGCCCGTACTCGTAGATCTCATCGGCAATCCGAAAATCCTTGCCGCCGAAGGCCGCGACCAGCGGATTGCCTGGCTCCTCCACCGTTACGCCAACCTCTTCGGTCCACGGATGCCCGGTGAACGTACCGCCAAAGATCTCTTTGAACTCGGGCCACTGGCGGTTGGCGGCGATGGCGTAATGGATGCAGACAATGCCGCCGCCGTTCTCCAGAAAATCAGCGAAGCTTTGGCGGAGAACCATTTCGACCTGCTCGGCATCCGCGCCTAGTTTCCTAAGCGGTTCCTTTGCCAGATCGGCATCGGTCGGCGTAATCCATGGTCCCGACGCGTTGTTTAGCACGATCGCGTCGAATCGTTTCAGGTTCTCGGGCGCAAACACGGCCAGGTCATCGCTCACCACGGGTTTGAAGGCCCCGCTTTCTTCGCCGATGGCCCGCAGCGCCTCTTCGCCGTAGGGGATGCAGTAGCCCTTGTGCGGATCCTTGTCCATCAGGTGCGCCGGCGTATTCCAGATGAGCACCGTGCGGGCCCTCTCGGGCGCGGACTGCGGCCTGACCTCCTTGGCCGCCTTGCGGATTTGCGCGGCATGGTGCGGGTGGACCTGCGCGGTGGCGGCACTTGAGACAGCAAAGACCGCGGCGAAGGTGAGCAGGGCCGCGAAGGCATGGCGAAATCTCATCACAAGTACTCCATGAATTGAGGAAATCGGGCGGTTACATGGATTGTCTTGGCTCTCGCGAAAAACTCTCGGCGGATCACTGCGCGTCGAGGCGCAGAACGACCGAGCGGGAGAATGGCGGCAAACGCACTCCGCCGGCTTCGATTGCCGCATCGGTCCATGCCTTCTTCCAGGGGTCGTAGACTCGCGCCGTGCGGACCGGCGGCGACACGGCATTTTCCAAGGGGACGACGACGTCTTTGAGTACCTCCGGGGCGCGGCCTTCCTGAAGCTCCGTCCGCCACGTGTTTTCGCTATCCCGGCACCAGACGAGCGACGTCCGCGCGCCCTTGAGCAGGTACACCCGGAGACGCGGGTGGGAAATCATCCGTGGCTCAAAATGCTCCGCGGCCGGATCGATCCCGCGCACGGTGTCGGCAAACGCGCGGAACTGGTGCCAAAGGTTGTTCTTGTCGACGTACTCCGACCAGTGCCAGCACTGGCCCGCGCCGGCGGCGCCCGCGAAGAACGGCGCGAAGAGGATGTCGTGGAGGATGATCCCGGCCTTGTCCTTCGCGTAGAGCTTGAATGGGCCGGTGTGCCGCGGCTCGACCGCGCCGCCTTCGGCCAGGATCACCGGTCTGGCGGGCTTGCAGCGCAGCAACTCGCGGACGGCGTCGGCGGCCAGGACGTCGACCGGCCCATGGCAGACCTCCAAGGGCGCGCCCAGATCGAGATACCTGTGCACCTGCGCCACGTCGTTGTCGGGCATATGGCACAAACGCTTGTACGGCCCGAACGCCCAATCGCTGTCAAAACTGCCCAGGCTCTGGAGCGTCATGTTCTTCGGGAACAGCCGCCTCAGCTCGGGCAACATGGCCTCGCTCCAGGCCAGGTAGTCGCCGCCGCGGACCGCGTTGATTTCGTTCCACAGCTCCCACGCGTAGATCGCCGGCTGGTCGCCGAACCGTTTTTGGAGCCAGGCCAGTTTTTCGCGGAACTGCGATCGGCTCTTCTCGTTGGCGAGCCAATCCGGCATGTCCTTGGCTGTGCCGCCCCGCGAGACATGGTGGAGCGGCTTCGAGGCCCACGCTTGCCGCACGCTGGCGGGATCGATTTCACGGAAGTGCTCGATCGTCATCTTTACACGGATGCCATGCCGTCTGGCGATTGCCAGGAGCGCGTCGACGCGTTTGGCCCGCTCTTCGTCGAAGACGCCGGCACGCTCGCGCTCGGGGTCCCAGAAGGTCGAACTCAGCCAGATGCGGATGGTGTTCCCACCGTTGTCCGCAAGGGCCTTCATCCAGCGGTCCATCTCCGCCAGGCCCTCCTCGGTGGGCACGTCGCCCGAAGGATGAATCATGTTCAGGCCGTTGGGGATGTACGGTGTGCCGTCGGAGAGTTCCAGGTAGCGCGGATCGCGCGGGCTGACGCGCACGTAGCAGTCCATTGGATCGGCCTGGTGAGGCCGCGCCGCGGCTCCGTCGGCGGCCGGCGCGGCTGCGCCGAAGGATGCGGTCAGGGCCAGGGCGGCCAGCACCATCCCCAGGCATCGATGCGTGTTCGTGGTTCGTGCCGCTGTTCTCATCATGGAGGACTCCTTCAGTTGGCGGTGATTTGAGGCTCTTTCCGACTCATTCTTGCCCCTTCTGGGGCTGCAAGCCATGCCCTTTCCCGCAGGAAAATCGGCCCGGCGGCCATCGAGGATGCTGAGGGCACACGCACCGTCGATCTGCTCGACTTCTCCAGCCCGGCCGTTCTGCTCCTCTCGAGGTGTTATAACTCCCGCCCCTTCCGCCGGCCACAGGCGAGCAGGGCGCCAGCCGGCTCGTTGTTCGCAATCCGGCGGGCGACCGGATCGCATTCGATCAGCCCGCCGATCTATGCTGCGAGGTTTTGCCCAGTCCGGCAGGGACGAGCCGATCGGGCCTTGGCCCCGACGCGCGGCTCTTTCAAGTGGGGGCCCTTGAGGCTGCGTGGCGTGCCCAGGAAACTATTGACTCTCATGCCCGCACGGATATTCTGGATCGCTGGAGGGATTGGGGCCGGGCCGATTTCCATTCACGCTGTTTCAACCTGTGACGCCCGGCAGAAGAGAAATGCTACCCCGTTCTGATCAACAATTACCCTGAGCACAGCGCCGCGGCCGAGGGATACAGCATGGCCGAGGGTGTCCGACGCGGTTGCGCGGTGGTCGAATTCCAAAGGAGAATCCATGCGATATCTCGTGGTTGGCGGCTGGTTGTTGGCGACGATTATCGGCAGCGCCCTGGCTTCGGATGCCGCGGCCGGGGCGGATGGCCAGTTGCGCGTGGCTACTTTCTGCTCTGATGCGACCCCGCCCCTGGGATCGCCAACCTATCCCTCCGGCAAACCGCTGGAGACGGTGGAAACCCCCCTGTTGGCTAAAGGGATCGTGCTGGATGACGGCCGGCAGAGGATTGTCCTCTGCGTGATCGATTGGTGTGGCCTTTGCGGACCTGCGCACAGCCTCGTTCGACAGAAGCTGGCGGCCGGGGCCGGTACCGACGTGTCCCAGGTGACGGTCCACACGGTCCACCAACACACGGCGCCCTACGTTCCGATTGACGCCTCGGAGCCGCAGGGCCAGGCGGGGAAGACTGCGGCGGCCGCCCCCGGGCCAATCGTCCAGCAAATGGCGGAACGGCTGTCCGCGGCAGTCAAGGAGTCGCTCGGGCGGTTGCAGCCGTTCAACGCGATCGGCTTCGGCCAGGCCCGAGTTGATCGCGTGGCCTCGGCTCGGAGGATCCTCGCCAAGGACGGAACGATCCGCACGCGATGGAGCGCCTGCAAGGAGCCCGACCTGCGCGCCGAGCCGGAAGGCCGCATCGATCCGGTGATCAAGACGATCACCCTCGCGCGCGACGAGAAACCGTTGGTCCGCCTCCACTACTACGCCACCCATCCGCAGAGCTTCTATGGCGATGCGCGCGTCTGCTACGATGTTCCCGGCTTCGCTCGCGAACGGCTTGAAGCGAAAGAGCAGGTGTTCCAGGTCTACTTCACCGGCTGCGCGGGCGACGTGGTGATGGGAAAGTACAACGACGGCACGCCGCAAGCCCGCAGCGAACTGAGCGACCGGCTCTACGCGGGCATGGAGGCTTCGGTCGCCGCGACGCGCCTCGTACCAGTCGATCGCATCGTCTGGCGGACGCTGCCCGTGGTGTTTCCGCTCAAGGAGGAAGCCAAATACGACATGGCCAAAGACCGCGCCGTGGTGGAAGCCGCCGGCACGCCCGATCAGGAGCGGACGCAAGCGGCGCGACGGCTGGCTTTGGTCGAGTGGCTTAGCCGGCCGCTTTCCTTGAGCTTGCTGCGCATGGGGCCGGTTGACCTGGTCCATCTACCCGGCGAAAGCCTGATCGAGTACCAGCTCTTCGCTCAGAAACAGAAACCGGACCGCTTTGTGGTCGTCGCCGCGTACGGCGACCTGGCCACCGGCTACATCTGCACCGAACAGGCGTTTTCCCAAGGCGGATATGAACCGGGCGCTTCGCACGTCGCGCCAAGATCGGAGGGCATTTTCAAGGAGGCGATCTCCAAGTTATTGGAGCTGAATTAGGCCCGAGTGGACAGACACCAACGACCCTGACGGTGTGGCGCAAGCGTGAAGGCGATTGCTCTGGAAACCCTTGGAATCACCCGTGGCCCGCCTGGGCTCTTCCTTGCCTCTGTCTCGGCTTCGCCTATCCCCCAAGGGAGTCAGTGACGATCCAGGAACCATGCAGTAGCTCTTTCGCTGCAAGAGTAGTTAACATCTCGGCCCGCAATTCCTCCACTAAGCGGTGCGTCCGCCGCAACAGTTGACCGGAATGCCTGGTTCAAGCTTTGGGAGGTCCAGCCATGAAACGTCGCTGTCTGACTGCGGTGGTCTTGAAGTCATTGTCCGTTGTGTTGCCGGGGCCCGCAGGGGCCCAAACGGAAGCGCCCGACTACTCGCTCGAGCTTCGGGGCATCGAGGTGTCGCCCGGCGTGATCGTCAACGGCGTCCGCTACGGCACGAGCTTCATCGGCTCGGCCGCCGGGGACTTGCAGGGCACCTGGATGGTGGCCTTCCGCGGGCATTGTTGTAGATGATCGCTGCCGCGGCCCCTGCTGCTTCAGCATTCAGAATCTTCGTGCTGAACGAGATCGGTTGGCTGCGCTCCATCAGCGCGATGTTCCCCGGGACGAAGCCAACGAACTCGCTCATGACGTTTCCGAAGCCGGCCGCCTGCAATAGCCCCGTGGCGTCACCTACAGCCGGCGGCGTCAGGCTGTCGCCAAAGACGTTGAAGTCCATGCCGAGCACAAACGAGGTAAAGACGGGCGAGAGCTCCTCGAACTGCCCGGTATAGACTGCCGCGCTGGCCGGCGCGGCGGCGGCCAGGAACACAAGGCCCACGAAAGCGACCATCGGAAGTCTCATGGCTCAACTCCTCCAAGGAAGTGCCCCCCCAAGAGAAAGTCGCAGACCCGCGACAACACAGCCTCTCTGGAAGTTCGCCGCCTGCGCCGCATTCCTGACAGCGGAAACGCAAAATGCACCTCCAGGGGGGCCTTCCCGGGCTCGATGCCGCAATTGCCAGATTCTTTACGGATCCTTCCATTGAGAGGCTTAGTAGGCGCAGTGCTCTCCGTTCGATGTATAATAAGCGATCATGGCATGGGGGCTTTCTTTGTGGTCGAGTCTCATCACTGTTTGACGGTGCAGGTTGACTTGCCGGCTGGGCGGTAAGCGCGGGCCGGCGAGATTGCGGTTGAGGTTCTTCCTCGGTCAAGGGGACGGGCCGTGCTGCACCTTGCTGTTCGGACCTTCTCTCACGCACAAGGCTGCCGATCGAGCGCCTATCGCATCGTCATGCGCGGTCAGCGCGATACCATCGAGTTTCTCAGATCCACTCCACGCCACCTCTTGCTGTAAGGAGTCCAGGTCATGTCGAGTGAATGTTGTTCTATGATTCGGGCCTCGCTGTGGACGTTCCAACTTGGTAGACCCGCAAGGCACCTGCGGCGGCATTTGCATCACGGGCTGCCTCGGTCGCGACCGCTCCATTTCGAGCCCCTGGAGCAGCGGCAACTGCTCAGCGCCGGCGATTTGGACCCCAGTTTCCACCTCGATGGCAAGGTGACCACGGACTTTGGCTCTCCCTACGGGACGGCGGCCGTTGACGTAGCCATCCAGTCCGACGGCAAGATTGTAGCGGCCGGCACTCGCTGGACAGCCGACGGCGCGGCCGACTTTGCCCTGGCGCGGTACGACAGCAGCGGAGAACTCGATGCGGATTTCGGCGCCGTGTTCTCCGGCAGGGTGTCCACCGATTTTGGCGGTGACGACGAGGCCAGTGCCGTGGCGGTCCAAGGGGGCCGGATTGTCGTGGTCGGAAGCACGAACGCAGACGAGTGGCCTGGCGGAGCAATAGCCATCGCCTGCTACGACGAGTTGGGCAACCTGGACAGCACGTTCAACGAGGACGGCATGCTCGTCATGAATTTCGGCTATGACTCTGCCGGAGCGACGGGTGTGGCCATCGACGATTTCGGGAGAATCGTGGTGGTGGGCAGCGTCCTGTTGCCCCTGCCGCCGGGCGCCCCGCCTCATACTTTTCCGCCTTCTGACTTTGCCGTGGCTCGTTTTCTGGCCGATGGCACGCCGGACCCCGACTTCCACATGCCGGACGGGCCGGCCGGCTTGGTGACCGTGGACTTTGGCTGGAACGACTACGCGGCGGAGGTGGCCCTTCAGTCCGACGGCAAGATCGTTGTCGTGGGCAGCACGTACGCCGCGCGCGTAATCCCGCCACAGTACTCGGGCGCTTTATCGCGACTGGACGAGAACGGTCAGTTGGACCCGGCCTTCGGCGCGAACGGGGACGGGCGGGTCGTCACCTCGGGCCCACGCTACCCGTCGCTAGCGTTCGACCATGTAGCTATGGACCCCAGTGACAACATCGTGGTTGCGGGGCACCTGACATACGGAGCGGGAACCGGAGACCCGGGACGACTGGTCGCCGTCGCCCGCTATACACCCGGCGGCGTGTTGGACCCTGGCTTCGGGGCTAGTGGCATGGTGACCTCGGACTTCGGTGCCGACGGGGGCATTGTGGATGTGGCGGTCCAACGGGACGGCAGGATCGTGGTTGCCGGCTCGGTCTACGACCCGATTACCGAAGCATTTGACTTCGCCCTGATGCGCTACAACATCGACGGCAGCCTGGATGACGGCGGCCCCACGGACCTGACGCCGTCGGACTGGTTCGGGGCCGGCGGCCACGTCGCGACCGACTTCGCTTCCACGTCGGACACCGCCTATGCCGTGGCCATCCAGGCGGACGGCAAGATCGTCGCGGCGGGCGAGGCCGCCAGCGGGACCGGCAGCGATTTTGCCCTGGCCCGGTATGAGGGGGGCACGACGATGATTGAGGACCTGCCGCACATCGTGGACGTTCTGCGCTGGAAACCGGGGCCCGTTAAAATTCTTGTGGCTCTGGGCGGTCAGGGTACCGGCACCGCTGGAGACGACCTCGCTGCTGCAACCGCGGCCGTGAACTCGCTTGAGGCCAATCCTGACGGACCAGCGATCGAGATCGTCCTGGACATGGAGGAGGGGGAGTATGACGGTGGGGAGACGCTTGCTCCGCCCGAAGGTATCCAACTCATACTAGCCGGGCACGAGGGCGCAGTCATCAGTTCGACGGGCGAGCCGGCGCTGAGCGTTGTTACGGGTGAGGTGATGCTCGCCGGGCAATTGACGTTGGCCGGCACCGGCGACACGGCTGTGTGCGCGGTGAGCGGCGGCAGCCTCGTGCTTGTCGGAACAACGGACCTTGTTAAGACGATTGACGCGGGCGCCGCCGGGGAGGTGCAGGTGGGAATGCTAATCGTCGAAGGCGGTGTGCAGTTCATAGAAAGCAGCACGAATCTATGGTGCGAATCCTCCGGCGCCGAGCAGCTTGGCATCGAGGTCGTAGGGATCAGGATGGAAGGGGGTTCCTTGCAGGGCCGCGGGTTCACGGCCGCGGTCAAAGCGGGGAAACACGTCTATGTGGAAAAGCCCTGTTGTGTTGAGGTCCGCGGCTGCACGGTCGACTTGGGCACCGCGGACGACCCCGGCGGCAACACGTTCGAGCTTGACGGCGACGGCCAGTTCATCACCAACCTCGGGTCCGACCCGATTTCCGCCGTGGGCAACACCTTCATCCTCAACGGGCAAGACATCACCGACCAGTCCTACCTGATTGAGGACCACATCCACCACGCATTGGATGAGGCTGGCTGTGGGCTGGTGACCTATGTGCCCGACAACGTGTTCGTCACTCAAGACAGCGGCAGCGTGCAGCGCGCTGTGGACGCTGTCCCGCCCGGTTACACGGTGAACGTGCAGGCCTTGGCGTGTCTGACGCCCTATGCCGCCGATGGCAGACTGCTCACGGTGGCCTACCAGGGCGGCCCCACGCTGACCCTGGAGCCGGACCCACAGAAGCCGGCATCGACCAGGCTGGTGGCCACCGGGACGCCAGAGACCGATACGATCCTGTTCGAGCGGGGCTGCCAGTGCGGCGAGGTCGCCGTCAAGTACAACGGCTACCTGCTGGGCACTCACCGTCCCACCAGCCGACTGGTCGCGCTGGGCGAGGCCGGCGACGACCTGATCGGCGTGAGTTGCTTGATCGGGCTCCCGGCCTGGCTTTATGGCGGCCAGGGCAACGACGCGCTCGTTGGCGGGTCTGGCAAAGACGTTCTGGTCGGCGGCGATGGTAACGACGTGCTCACCAGCGGCCTGGGCCGCAGCCTGCTCATCGGCGGCAACGGCGCCGATCTCCTGGTGGGCAGCCTTGGTGAGGACATCCTCATCGCCGGGCGGACCACGATGGATGACTGGAACGCCGCCAACGATGCGGCACTCTGGGGCGTGATGAGTGAGTGGACTGGGTGTGCGAGCTACGACGCCCGCGTGGGGAACCTGCGGAACGTCTTGAGGACCGGCGCGGACGGGCAAGCCGCAACCGTCTTTGACGACAACGCCCGCGACATCGTTTTCGGTCTGCTCGGGAGAGACTGGTTCTTTGCCAACTTGGCGGGCGGTGGAGTAAAGGACTTGATCGCCGATCGCAACCCGCTGGAATTCGTGAGCGAGTTATGATCGTGCGCGGCGGCCCTGAGCGCGATCAACCGAGCATGGGACTGTTGCCATGAACCGGGTGTCAATGACCGCTGGGGCGCGGCAGAATTTCAGATGCCGACCTGAACCGAGATC
>JAMOAF010000011.1 GCA_023621895.1 Planctomycetota bacterium | reverse complement strand
AACCTGACGCCTTCCGTTCGCTGCTCGAATTCAAAGAGATATTCCTTGCCGTAGATTTCCGGAAGCTTGTCCCAGTCGTTGATGTATTGATCCCTGACTTCCTTCTTAAACAGCGCTACGTTCGGGCGGACAAAATCGACGATCCCCATGCCTTTGAATTCAAAACCCGCCTGTTTGGTCGGAAATCTCTTGCCACTGTTGCTGTCGATCATCACAGCGGTATCGACCGGCTGGACAACGATGCTTTTGGTGGAAGCATTGGCCCATTTGAAGTCGAACGGAATCGGGTCCCGGCCGGCCTTGAACTTGATCGCGGCTGCATTAGCATCCGAGGGCACGTCCACCACGGCGCCGGGAAGCTCCGCGGCGCACAACGCAAACAGCAGGGCAGGCAGACAACTTAGTTTGCGCATTTCCATGGTTCTTCTCATAACGGTGTTTATTGTTGCGACGCGCGTTCGGTACCGATGAAGGGCCGTCCAATCACTGGCGAGGCGTTCGAGCGGATGTTGGCGGCCGTCCCGAAGGTCATCGCGCCCGAGCGGCAAGGCGAGGTCACGGCAGAATAGCGGTCAGCCGCGTTGTCCGCAAGATTGGCGAGAAGGCCGGGGTCAAGACTGCTTTGAAGACGGTCCGCGATGCCAAGACGGGCAAGGTCAGAGCGGGTGACGTACGCCAGCGCCCACCACTTGCGGCAGTCGTTTGGCGAGCGGTGGGCGATGCGGGACCCGCCGCCGGTCCGCCACGAGTTGATGCGGCACGAGCGCATCCAGACCACGTTGCGGTACTACGTCGGGCAGAACGCTGCACGGAAAGCGGAGGCCGCCTGGCCGCCGTTTTCGAGCCAGAATGGTAAGAGTCTTGGCAACACGGCCCGAACGGACGGCGGAAGCGCGGCCGCTGGAAGTGCCGTAAGTAGTTTCCAGACAATGAGTTAGGTGAGTGAGGATGTCGGGGCTCGAACCCGAGACCTACGGATTAAAAGTCCGTTGCTCTACCGACTGAGCTACATCCTCTGAATGGTTCGCCTCGCGCCAAATCGCAAGCGGGCCCAGATGCGCCTGGCCGGAAGGTTGGCCAAGGCTCAAAATCCAGGGTTCAAATTCCAAAACTCAGCGATCCAAATTGAAGGCCGAGCGTTGTCCGCCCTTGGCCATTGAGCCTTGCCAGGATCTGGCCCCGTGCATCGCACTGGTGCGCGGCAGAAGCGCGGGGCAAGCCCACGCGGCTATCACCGCACTGGC
Organism: Planctomycetota bacterium; assembly: GCA_023621895.1. Lineage (GTDB taxonomy): Bacteria > Planctomycetota > Planctomycetia > Pirellulales > Thermoguttaceae > JAAYCB01. The sequence goes on along the minus strand of JAMOAF010000011.1, from coordinate 9,030 downwards.
CAGCGCGACCGCAAGCTTCTGATTGTACACCATCCGCCCCCGGCGTCGAGGCGTCCAGACAAGAGAATAGCCGTTGCCTCGTGGCTTGCGCCCCCCCGCAAGGCCAGCCTCCCGCCTCCGGCCACCCAGTTTGCCGATCAAGGGTGTAAGCGTTAAAATCGTGGTTTTGGCCTCACCCGGCACGAGAACCGTAAGTCATGCCTCGATACAATCCGGCGACCGTTGAAGCGAAATGGCAACGATACTGGGCCGAGCACCGCACGTTCGCGGCGCCAAGAATGCCTGAGGGGCGCAAGCTCTATGTCCTCGACATGTTCCCCTACCCGAGCGGCGACGGGCTCCACGTCGGCCATCCGGAGGGGTACACGGCCACCGATATCGTCTGCCGCTACCAGCGGATGCGCGGGGCGAGCGTGATGCACCCGATGGGCTGGGACGCTTTTGGACTGCCCGCCGAACAGCATGCCAAGCGCACCGGGACAAGCCCCCGGGAGACGACCGAGAAGAACATCGACAACTTCCGCCGCCAGCTCCAGATGCTCGGCTTCAGCTACGACTGGGACCGGGAATTGGCCACCACCGACGTGGAGTACTTCCGCTGGACCCAGCACATCTTCCTGGTCCTGCTGGACACCTGGTACGACGCCGACGAGCAGCGGGGCAGGCCGATCGCCGAGCTGCCGATTCCCGAGGAGATCGCCGAGGACGAGGAGGCGGTCCGCCGCTACCAGGACGACCACCGCCTGGCCTACCAGATCGAGGCCCCGGTCAACTGGTGCCCGGAGCTGGGCACCGTGCTGGCCAACGAAGAGGTGGTTGGCGGGCTGAGCGAACGGGGCGGCTACCCGGTAGTGCGGATTCCCCTGCGGCAGTGGATGCTGCGGATCACCGCCTATGCCGACCGGCTCGAAAAGGACCTGGAATCGCTCGCCTGGGCGGAGAGCATCAAGCTGCTCCAGCGCAACTGGATCGGCCGGAGCGTGGGGGCCGAGGTCGATTTCTTCATCGGGTTGACGCCGGACGAAGACGGCAAGCCCGACATGAAGCAGTATCGCGGATGGCTCCGCGACCGCGAGTTGGGGGGGTACCCCCGCAAGCCCGAAGAAGACGTGCTGCGAATCTACACGACACGCCCCGACACGCTGTTCGGGGCAACCTACATGGTCGTCGCCCCGGAACATCCGTTTGTCCAGCGGCTCATGCAACCGGAGCAAGCCGCCGCGGTAAAGGCCTATTGCGAAAAGGCGGCGCGAAAGAGCGACCTGGACCGGACGGACCTGGCCAAGGAAAAGACGGGCGTTTTCACCGGATCGTATGCAATCAACCCGGTCAACGGGGAGCCGATCCCGATCTGGGTCGCAGACTACGTGTTGATCAGCTACGGGACCGGGGCGATCATGGCGGTGCCGGGCCACGACACCCGCGACTACGAGTTCGCCGAGAAGTTCGGCCTCGCGATCGTGCCGGTGGTCGATCCGGGCGGCGCCGAAGAGGTCTCGCGCGACCAGGTGCTGGCCGGCAAGGCGGCGTTCACCGGGCAGGGCACGGCGATCAACTCGGGCGCGTACGACGGGCTCGCGACCGACGATTTCAAACAGCTGATCACCGACGACCTGGCGGCCAGGGGCCTGGGCCGCGCGGCGGTCAACTACAAGCTGCGCGACTGGCTCTTCAGCCGCCAGCACTTCTGGGGCGAGCCGTTCCCGATCCTCCACGAGCTGGACGCGGAAGGCAACTTGACCGGCCTGGTTCGTGCGATCCCGCCGGACGAGCTGCCGGTCGACCTGCCGGCGGAGATGAAGTTCGACGCTTCGCACGCCAGCCCCGAGCCGCCGCTGGAAGCCGCGCCGGCCGACTGGCTCTACGTGACGATCGACGGCAAGCGGTACAAGCGGGAGACGAACACGATGCCCCAATGGGCCGGTTCCTGCTGGTATTACCTGCGTTTCCTCGACCCGAAGAACTCCGACGCCCTGGTCGATCCGGAGATTGAAAAGGCTTGGATGCCGGTCGATCTCTACGTCGGCGGGGCGGAGCACGCCGTGCTGCACCTGCTCTACGCCCGGTTCTGGCACAAGGTGCTCTACGACCGCGGCTATGTGAGCACGCCCGAGCCGTTCCAGCGGCTGGTCAACCAGGGGATGATCCTCGGCGAAATGGAGTTTTCCGGCTACCAGGACCAGGCCGGCGCGTGGGTCAGTGCCAGCGATGTCAAAATCAACCCGGCCGGTCAACCGATTTGCAGAAATGCGCACGAGGTGGTCACGCCGCGGAAGGTCCAGCCCGGCGAGGTCGAAAAGAAGGGCGAATCCTTCGTCCTCAAGGCGCGCCCGGAAATCCGCGTTGAGAGCCGGGCGTACAAGATGTCGAAGAGCCGTGGCAACGTGGTCAATCCCGACGAGGTGGTCCGGGAATACGGGGCCGATTCGCTGCGGCTTTACGAGATGTTCATGGGCCCGCTCGAAGCGGTCAAACCGTGGAGCATGGAGGGGGTCAACGGGGTCCGCGGGTTCCTCGAGCGGGTCTGGCGAATGATCGTCGACGAGCGCTCGGAACAGCCGGCGCTGAACGCGGCGGTCCGCGATGTCGAGCCGACCGAGGAGCAGAACCGGATGGTCCACAAGACGATCAAGGCCGTCACCGCCGACCTTGACGCGATGGCCTTCAACACGGCGATCGCCCGGATGATGGAGTTCACGAATTTCTTTCTCAAGGAAGACGTCCGCCCGCGCTCGGCAATGGAAAAGCTCGTCCTCTTGCTCTCGCCCTATGCTCCGCACATTGCCGAGGAGCTCTGGCAGTTGCTCGGGCACGAGAAGACACTGGCCTACGAGCCCTGGCCCGAATACGACGAGGCGGCGACCCGCGACAACATGGTCGAAATCCCCGTGCAAATCCAAGGCAAGCTGCGGAGCCGGATCGTCGTACCCGCCGGCGCCGACCGGGCAGAACTCGAACAGGCCGCCAAGGCGGACCCCAAAGTGGCTGAATTGCTCGCGGGAAAACAGATCGTCAAAACGGTCGTTGTGCCGGGACGCACGGTGAATTTCGTAATTCGATAGGCGTCCTGGTCGGCGGCCGTATACGCACTCCGACGGGTAGCCCTTCGACTTGGCGCCCAAACTGGAGCTCTCTCCCTCCTCGCGTCATTCGCGGATTCAATCATTTCATCTATACCTTTGTACCCCCCCTCTTACCCTTCTTCTTTTTTTTGCGCCTTTGCGCCTTTGCGTGAGGCTTCTCTCCTTTCCTTCCTCTGAGCCCCGAACCCGGAAGCCCCTCGCCTATCGCCTCAATCTGTGAGGATTGGGTCAAGTTTGCGGCCTTGCTCGGCCGATTACTCGGACAACACGGCGCAGGCGGCGTCGCTGCGCCCCTCCGATGGTCCGATAGCAGAGAGCCCCCCAATGATGGCACAGCGCCCAGCCGGCGCGGCAAAGCCGCCGAGGCCCGCCACGATTGAAGACCTGCCCAACTACTGCCGCAGTCTGCTGCGGATCAAGGTCCCGGTGGTCGTGACGCTGGCCGAGAAGAAGCAAGCCCTCAGCCAGATCATGGAACTCGGCCCCGGCTCGATCATCCAGTTTGAGAAATCCTGCAACGAAATGCTCGAACTGGGCGTGGGCGGCCGTTCGGTCGCCAAGGGCGAGGCGGTGAAGGTGGGCGATAAATTCGGACTCCGAATCAGCGCGATCACGCCGCCTGGCGAGCGGTTTGTACCGGTCAAGGGCCCGCGGCGGGACGCTCGGTGAGTGTGGTTTAAGGGCCAAAGGGAGACGCGGCCGCGCGTGCTTTCCTCTCCCGGTTCCCAAGCTGGAGCTTGGGAACCAGATGAAGGGAGACGCGGCCGGGCGTGCTTTCCTCTTTCGGTTCCCAAGCTGGAGCTTGGGAGCCAGATGAGGCTTGGGAACGCGGGCGAGCTTGGCCGCCGGTTTCCGTGGCCGTGTTCAACGTGCCCCCGACCGGGTAGACTGGGTGGATTGACGCCCGCTCTCCGCCGAGGCCCGTATGATCCTGCTCGTCGACAACTATGACTCGTTCACTTACAACCTGGTCCAGCGCCTGGGAGAGATCGATCCCGGGCTGGATTTGCGGGTGTTTCGGAACGACAAAATCACGATTCAAGAAATCCAGCGGCTTGGCCCCTCGCACCTGATCATCTCTCCCGGCCCCTGCACGCCCGACGAGGCGGGCATCTCGCTGGAATGCGTCCGCTCGTTCGCCGGCAAGATTCCGGTCCTTGGCGTCTGCCTCGGCCACCAGGCGATCGGCCAGGCGTTTGGCGCGACGATTATCCGCGCCGGCCGCCTCATGCATGGCAAGGTCGACCTGATCCATCACGACGGCCGGGGGCTGTTCGAAGGACTTGAGAACCCGTTCCCCGCCACCCGTTACCACAGCCTGGTCATCGATCCACCCACGCTGAGCGACGATTTCGAAGTCTCCGCGTGGAGCGAAGAGCCAGACGGACCGAGGGTCATCATGGGCATTCGCCACAAGGAGCATCCGCTGATCGGCGTGCAATTCCACCCGGAGAGCTTCTTGACCGGCGTGGGCCCGACACTGCTGGAGAGGTTTCTGGCGATGTGACGAAGACCAGGTGCACCTCACCTCGTTCCCAAGCTCCAGCTTGGGAACCAGATGGGGCCTGGAAATCAGACGAGCGTTTGAAGCTCAGAAACCGGACATTGGCGGATACGAGGCAAGATGGCGGAAGTCACTGGAAATCGGCGAAAGGGGGCGGCACGTTCGGAGAGACAACCGCCGGCGGCTGGCCGCTTCTGGAGCAGAACCTTCGCCCTCGCCCTCGTCGGAGCCTTTTTGCTCTGGGCGGCGCTGCCGCCGCTTCAATTCTCCCCCTTGGCGCTGCTCGCACCGATTCCTTGGATCGTTCTCATCCGCCTGGCGGAGATGCCCGGCCGGCGCCCTTACCGAGCGATCTGGGCGGCTGGCTTTCTTTTCTGGTTTGCGATGCTGCATTGGATTCGCATGCCCCATCCGGCCACCAGCATCGGATGGGTCGCGCTTTCGGGCTACCTGGCCTTCTATTTGCCACTTTATGTCGGGCTTGCCCGCGTCGCGGTTCACCGGTTGGGCATCTCCGCCGTGATCGCAGCGCCGGTCGCCTGGACCGGCCTGGAACTTGCCCGCGGGCACGTCCTTGGCGGCTTCACGATGGCCAGCCTCGGGCACACCCAGTACCGCTGGACAGAACTGATCCAGGTCAGCGATCTGGCGGGCGCTTATGGCGTCGGGTTCGTCGTGATGTTTCTGGCTGCGTGCCTGGGCCGGATGCTGCCGATTTCAGACACATCCACCGCTTCGCGCAGCCGAGGCGCCCCGCGCGGCCCACGGCACGCGAGCCACAGGCGGTTTGCTCTCTGGCCAGCGGCTCCGGCAGCGCTGATGCTCGCGGCGGTGCTGGCCTACGGGTACGCCCGGACCGATCGGGGCGAAGAGCAGCCGGCGGCCCGGATCGCGCTGATCCAGGGCTCCATCGACATCACGCTTCAGCCGGACCCCGATCGGCCGGCGCGGATGCACCGGCAGTACGCCGAGCTGTCGCAAGAAGCCGTCGAGCGCTACGGCCGAGTCGACCTGATCGTCTGGCCGGAGACGGTCTTCGGCGACATGCTGCTGACGGCCGAGCAGGATGCGGCGCCGCCCGGCGAATGGTCCGGCGAACCGGAAGACTTTCAGGAGCGGATCGTTCAAGCGGCCGAAAACAGCCGGCTGCGAATCGCCGCCATGGCAAAAGTCTTCGAGGCCGCGGTGCTTGTGGGCTGTACAAGGCAGCACTTTGGACCAGAGGGCGAACGGATCTATAACGCGGCGGTGTTCGCCCGAGCGACCGGCGAGTTTGTCGGCTGGTACGACAAGATGCACCTGGTGATGTTCGGTGAATACTTCCCCTTTGCAGACAAGTTGACCTGGCTCTACAACTTCACCCCGGTCAACACGCTGGGGCTCGGCGTGCAGCCGGGCAGCCAGCCGCGGGCCTTCGACCTTGACCGCCTGCGGATCGCGCCGAACATCTGCTACGAAAGCGTCGTCCCGCAGGTCATCCGCCGGCAGGTCAACCAGCTCGCCGCCGAGGGGTGCGATCCGGACGTGCTGATCAATCTGACCAACGACGGCTGGTTCTTCGGCTCCAACGAACTCGACCTGCACATGATTTGCGGCGTCTTTCGAGCGGTCGAGTCCCGCAAGCCCTTCCTGATCGCGGCCAACACCGGCATCTCGGCATGGATCGACGGCGATGGGCGGATTCGCGAGCAGGGGCCGCGCCGGGCGACCGGCACGATCCTTGCCGAGGTGGTCCGCGACCGCCGGACGAGCCTCTACCTGTGGTGGGGCGATTTGCCAGCCGGAATCTGCCTGGCGGCGTGCGCCCTGTGCGCCGTCGTCGGCCTGGTCGATCGCTATCGCAGACGAGCCCGGCGGCCGGAGAAACAGCCCGTCCCTTCTCCAGTTCCCCGCGATGCGGTATTTTGAGGCTTTGGAGCCCCGCTTTTACTCCGACCAGGAATTGCCATGCCCGAGCCGCCTGAGTTCTCACCGATTCGAACCGCAATCGCCGGGATGCCGGTGGTTGAAATCGCCCGCAAGTTCGGCACGCCGACCTACGTCTACGACGCGGCGAAGATCGTCGAACGGCTCGCGGACCTGGCGGCATTCGACACCGTCCGCTACGCCCAGAAGGCCTGTTCGAACCTGGCGGTGATCGACCTGATCCGCCGGCACGGCGGCCTGGTCGACACGGTCAGCGCCGCGGAGATTCGCCGCGCGCTGGCCGCCGGCTATTCGCCCGAGGGCTCCCCGCCGCCGATCGTCTATACCGCCGACATCTTCGACGCCGAGGCGCTCGACCTGGTCGTCGAGAAGAACATCCACGTCAACTGCGGTTCGCCCGAGATGATCGACCAGTACGGCAGCCGCGCGCCCGGCCGCCAGATCACGCTGCGGATCAACCCGGGTTTCGGCCACGGTCACAGCCGGAAGACGAACACCGGAGGCGATCACTCCAAACACGGCATCTGGCACGACCAGTTGCACGATTGCCTGGTCAATGCCGACAACTACGGCCTTTGCGTCTCCGGGCTGCACATGCACATCGGTTCGGGGACCGACCTGGCGCACCTTTCGCAAGTCTGCGCGGCGATGGAGAAGGCGGCCGCCGAGCTGGGGCGGAGTCTTCGCATGATCAGCGCTGGCGGCGGCCTGCCGATTGTCTACAAGCCGGGCGACTCGTTTGTCGATCTGGGCGAGTATTACGCGCGGTGGGACGCGGCGCGCAAACGGCTGGAGGATCGTTTCGGCCACCAGATCCGATTGGAGATCGAACCGGGACGCTATCTTGTTGCGGAAAGCGGCTACCTGGTGGCCGAGATTCGCGCCGTGAAGAAACAGGGTGGAAACACGTTCTACCTGCTCGATGCGGGTTTCAACAATCTCGCCCGGCCGATCCTCTACGGCGCTTACCACCCGGTGGCCGTCGCGCCGGCCGACGGCGGGGTGAACCGCCCGCTTCAGCCGGTCATCGTCGGCGGTCCTCTCTGCGAGTCGGGCGACATTTTTACCCAAGAGGAAGGCGGATTCGTGGCCAAGCGCGACCTGCCGGCGGCCGCCGTCGGGGACCTGGTCGTTATCGAGTGTGCGGGCGCCTACGGATTTGTGATGTCGTCGAACTACAATTCCAAGCCCCTCGCCTCCGAGGTGCTGATTCAGGAAGGAAGGGCCGACCTCGTCCGTCGCCGGCAAACGTTCGAGGAGATGATCGCCGGAGAGGTGATTCCGGGACGGCACTAGAGAGTAGCTGTCAGCCATCAGCGATCAGCTTTCAGCCATCGGGCACGAAGGCGATAGACCGCGGATATTTCAGAACCGTGTCCGGTTCGGCCCTCCCTTACAAGGGGCGCGTACCATGCTGTTTTCGCCAAGAATCTCCACACGGCATCTCGCGGAACTCTGCCAGCGCGTGGCGACGGCCCTGCACGCCGGCGTCGACGTCCGCACGGTCTGGCGAAACGAGGCCCGGCGGTCCCAGAGAATCGCCGCCCGGGCGAAGTTCCGCGCGATCAGCGAGGCGATCGAGCGCGGCGCCGACATCCGCGAGGCCCTCGACGCGACCGGCGATTATTTCCCCGAGTTGTTTCGCGAGATCGCCCACGTGGGAAGCCAGACGGGCCATCTCGACGAGGCCTTCGCCCAACTGGGTGAGAACTACGAATTCCAGCTCGCCCTCCGCCGCGGCTTTCTGACCTCGATCGCCTGGCCGCTGATTGAGCTTGGCCTGGCGGTCCTGATCATCGGCTTCTTGATCTGGGTGCTCGGGGTGATCGGCAGTATCCGCGGAACGACGATCGACATTCTCGGCTTCGGGCTGGTGGGAACGCCGGGGTTGATCAAATATTGCACGTTTCTCGCCGTGGTCGCCGGCGCGGTCTTCTTTCTCTGGCAGGCGATTCGCCGCGGGCTGGCCTGGACGCGGCCGGTCCAGCGATTTCTGATCCGGCTGCCGGGGCTGGGCACGGCGATCGAATCGCTGGCCCTCGGGCGGCTCTCCTGGGCCCTGCACTTGACGTTGAACGCCGGCATGGACGCCCGCCGGGCGGTGGCCCTCGCCGTGAAGGCCTCGCGAAACGCCCGTTATACCGATCAGATGCGATCGATCGACTCGTGGATCGCCCAAGGCGGTTCGCTCTACGAGGCCTTCGACCAGGCGATGGTCTTCCCCCAGCAGTTCATGGACGTGCTCGCCGTCGGCGAGCAGACGGGCATGGTCGTCGAGTCGATGAAAAAACTGGCCGATCAGTATCGAGAAAAATCCCAGGCGGCGATGAAGGTCTTGGCCGTCGTCGGGTTCTTCCTCACCTTCGCACTGATCGCCGCGATCATGATCGCGCTGATTTTCCGCATCTTCTCGTTCTACCTGGGCACAATCAACGACGCGATGCAGATGTAACGCAAATGGATAACTGTTGCCGACGACGGTCAATCGGCCATGTCTAAATCGACCTGCGTGATTCG
>JAMOAF010001030.1 GCA_023621895.1 Planctomycetota bacterium | reverse complement strand
TGGCCGTGGTCCTGTCGACGCTGATCTTCTTCGGCGCCGAGGTCATCGATGAGTTCCTGGGGGCGGGCGACCCCAACCTGTTCAGGGTTGTCGCTGCGCTGGTCCTGGTGAAGGGCCTGGGCCAGGTGCCCGACGCCATGCTCAAACGCGACCTCGACTTCAGGCGGCGGGCGAAGGCTGACTTCACTCGCTCACTCGGCCGGTTCGCCATGTCGGTCGGTCTGCTGAAAGCGGGACTCGGCCCGATCGCCATGGTGATCGGAGTCCTGAGCGCCGAGGTTGCCGCCACGGCGGTCACTTGGGTGCTCGTCGGCTTCAAGCCCATCTTGCGGTTCGACCCGAAGGTGGCCGGACAGATGCTTAAGTTCGGATCGACGATGTTCCTGGCTCAGCTCGTCGGCATGCTGTGGCTCCAAGGCGACTACCTCGTCCTCTCCCGGCACTTCGATAGCAAGTCCCGAGAGTTCGGCGAGTACTACACCGCCTTTCGGCTACCGGAACTCGTGCTGGGCAGTGTCTACAACCTCTTCTCCAACGTGGCCTTTCCTGCGTTCGCAGCGGCACGGGAGGCGGGGGCCGAAGCTCTCAGGAACGCGTCGCTCAAGGCCCTGCGCCTGCTGTGCATGTTCGGATTCGCCGCCGGCGTCGGCATGTCGCTGATTGCCCGCGACTTCATCACCGTGCTGTACCCCGAGGTGCTCGGCGCGATTCCGATCATGGAGTTGCTCTGCGTGGCCGGCGGTTTCGTCGGCGTCGGGTATGCATCGGGCGACCTGTTCAACGCGATGGGCAAGCCCCGACTCGGCCTCTACTTCTCCCTGATCTTCGTCCCGATCCTGCTTGGTGGATTTCTGTTGTTCATCGACCGGGGCGTTGTCGCAATCGCTGCCGTGCACGTGGCCGTCATCATCCCCTACTCGGCGTTCCGCATCGAGGTCGCGAACCGGCTGTTGGGCACGACGTGGAAGCAGTCGATCCTGGCGTTGCGACCGGCGGCGGCCCTCGTCGCCGGGATCTGCGCATTCGCTCTGCCGCTGCGGCTGTTGCTGGATGCAGGGTGGGTGTCGCTGTTCGCCGTGTTCGCCGCCGGCGTGGTCGGAGCGGTAGTCGGCCTCGCTGTCGGCGACCGCGCCACCCTCATCGAGGTGGGTGCCGGCATTCAGAAGGTGAAGGCCAAGTTCGGTTGACCGGAGTTGGTCGGCGCGCAACGGTGGCGGAGCGCAACGACGGGCGGACGACGTACGCTCCTTGCCATGCCATCGATCGAGGGTCTGAAGAACAAACTCAACGAGTACAAGCCGACCGTGGTGTCGGCGTTCGTCGTCTATGTCACACCGCGGGAGTCGCCTATCGATCCGGACTCGATCGATCCCGAGTTCGAGATCGTCGAGGTCAACACTCCCGACGACCCGATCCTCCCCAAGATCTGTGCCAACAAGCGGCAACTCAAGATCGCACAGAAGGCCATGCGTGACGGGCGCTGGAACGTGATCGTCGCGTTGAACGCCGACAAGGAGCCCGTGGGGCGGATCTGGGAGACGAGGGCCACCGAGACAGCGTTGGCCAACGGCGTTCCCCGAATGAAGCTGGCCGCCGACGAGTTTCTGATGTTCGACCTCTGGGTCGACAAGCCGTACCGTCGCGGCGGCCTGGCGAACACGATGGCCGACTTCTTCTTCCGCCGTGACCCTCCCGATACGACGACGATGACCAATGGATACGGTTTCGTCTCCTACGAGAACATTCCGTCGATCCTGTGGCACCACTCGGTGGGCTTCCAGATCGCTCAGACGATGAACTACCTGCAGATCGGGCCGTTCATCAAGTGGAAGATGCCGTTCAGCGACATGCCACGCTTCGGTCCGATGTCTCGCAAGGGCCGTCACAACGATCCGTCGAAGCCGATCTTCGGACCGCCGCTGTTCCCCTGACGGCCTTGACCACTCCCCGCACCCGTTCTGTTGTACAAAGCGCGCGCCCAGCCGCGCGCTTTGTACAACAGAACCGGTGGGGGTGGGGCACCTCCGCGGGCGTTAGTCGCGGGAGGCGCCTGGACCGCTGAGCGCGCCGCGGCGCCACAGGGCCGGGCGGTAGGCGATTCCTCGCGGTGAGTCCTCGAACAGCC
>JAMOAF010000232.1 GCA_023621895.1 Planctomycetota bacterium | reverse complement strand
CGAGAACTCGGCTCTTGCGGATCGTGCTTGCCATCAGGCCCTCCCCGCCCGAGCGTAGACGACTTTCGACGATCGGAAGGGACCGCCGGATTGGACCGCGGCGGCCTTGGCGAGCCGCTGGCAATTCTGGATGAATCGCTCGATCGACGCGCCGTCATTCCAAGAGATCGCTTGCGAGCCCGAGCCCAGCGAGCGCGTCAGATTCGGCGTCGTGCCGAGCAGCATCTGCGCTTTCACGGCGGCGGCGATCGCGGCGGTGTAGTTGCCGGTGTCGAGGGCGGCCGTGGCGGCGGCGTACAGGGCTTGGAGGTCGGCGATACTCATGCTGTCGAGTATCGCACGGAGTCAACAGTCCGCGAGTAGGCTGTTTTACTGAATCAGTAAACAACTTTGGCAGCGGACTTTCACGCAACGGGGCTGGACAAATCGTCGAAAGACATTCGTCCGGCGCACGGTTTGTCCGGCGCGATGAGCGGAATAGCCTTGATTTGTCGAGCTTTGCCGCGAACAGATGCGCTGGACGGAATTCTGTGCGCACTGTTTTTCGGCGCACGGTTTGTCCGGAGCGGTCAATCTGGCATTTCTCAAGAAATGGCCTGGTCAGGCCTTCCGCGTGTCGACCGACTTGAATCCGGCGAGGCACGCCGCGCACTCGTGGTACCGGATCTTGGGGTTGCCCGGTTTCGGCTTGGGTGAGGAGGTAACCCGCACGTCGGGACTGCCACACTCCGGACACGCTCGGACCGGGTAGGCGGTGTCCTTGGGCGGCGGGGCCGCGGCAGCCGGCGGATCGTCGTCGGCGGCCATAACTGCGTCGACGGCCTGGGGGTCCAGGCCGCGGAATGCGAAGATCTGGCCGCAGTGACCGCACCGTGCTCGGCCGGTCGCCGCCGCTCGTGCGTACCAGCTCGTCGGATCGACGACCGGCATTTGCAGGATTCGAGAATCCCGGCAGCCGCAGCGGGGGCACTGGGGACCGTCGGCGAGTTGGAGCTGTGGCCTAAACGTCATGGTTGATCCTCCTGGCCAATTGGCTCACGGCGACGCGGCTTGCGGCCCTGTTCCTGTGCGGCGAACCATCCGCCAGGCTGCACCCCGGCTTTCGCCGTCGCCAGCGTCCACGCGCGATGCCCGGCGGCGCACGCGTAGGCCGAGGCGTCGAGGTAGTGGTTCGCGCGGCGGACCGGCTCCCAGATCGTCACCCTGCCGCGCGTTGGGTGGTCGATCTCCTTCGGGCGCTCGGCGTCGATGTGTTTGCTGAATCGCTGGTGCTCGTTGGCCGGCGCGAGGAAGAGCAGCAGGGCGCCGGGCTGGTCCTCCGGCCTGCCGAGGCGGTCGCGGACGTCCGTCTTCCACACGTCGCTGTTGAGGTGCACCAGGTCGATCTTGTGCTCGCGCTGGCGGGCGAAATGGTAATCGCGACCGATGATCCGAATCTCGCGCGTCTTCTTGGTCGGCGCGCGATAGACCCGGTCGGTCTGCTGCAAATACCCGTAGCCTTTGGTCGGCCAGAAGCGGCCGCGGTGCTCCGCGGCTCGGCAGAATGCGTATATCTCGGGCTGAGTGACTTCCCAGCCGGAGTCGATCCAGACCTGGCCGGGAATCATCGGATCGGCCGCGCCCTGCACGGCGTAGCCGGCCATGAGCAGGTCCCGCAGCTCGCGGAGCGCGACCTCCGCGGCCCGGTTGATGCCGAGGTTGTCGGCGTCGGCCTCGACCACGCCGTAGTCGATCACGTGGCCTGTGGTGTCCGGCAGCCAGGCGATCGCGACGTAATGCAGGAGGTACTTGCCGACGTCGACGCCGACGGAGATTGCCACGGTGCCGGCCGGGGTCTGGCCGCGTGGCAGCCGGCTGGTACGCCGCTTGAGCTGCTCGGGGTCGATCGGCGCGATGTCAATCTCTTTCGGCTCGAACGGCAGGCCCCACCAGAATTGCAGCAGCTCCTTCTCGCCGTCCTCCTCGTCGGCTCCGGCCGCAACGGAGAATTCCTTCGCACCGATCGTGCCCGAGCGCCAGAACAGATTGTTGAAGGCGTTCCAGCGAAAGCCGAGCGTTGCGGTCTCGACCGGCGTGCCGTGAATCTGGCCGTCAGACCCGATCTCCTGGCCGGCGTGGATCAGCTT
>JAMOAF010000316.1 GCA_023621895.1 Planctomycetota bacterium | reverse complement strand
GGCATCTTCCAGAACGGCCTCTACCCGTATTATCCGAATTACCGCGGGTTGGAGATCGTCAATCGCATGGCTTGCGACAACATCTACGTCGACACGGCCCACTACCTGATGTACGTCTATCCCGGCGTGATGGAGAGAATGGTCGAGTTGATTGGCGCCGACCACATCGTGTTCGGCACGGACTGCCCCTTGCAGGGCCCCGCCCAGATGCGGTTCGCCCTGGAAATCATCGGCCAATTGGACATTTCGGACCGTGACAAGGCCAAGATAACCAGCGGCAATGCCTTGGGCCTGATCCAGCGGAAATGATCCGGGTGGACTTCCGCGCGCGTGGCTCGATAGGACCGGAAGACGCCTGGCGTCTCCCGGCAACTCCAACAAAGGACCGGCCCGTATGTTCTGGATGGCGATGATTCTGGTCGGCGGGATTCTGACAGGGTCGTTCTGCCTGCCGATGAAGTATACCACCCGGTGGAAATGGGAGCACACCTGGGCCGTCTTCAGCGTCTGGACGTTCCTGCTCCTTCCCTGGGTGGTGGGATTGGCGAGCGTGCCGAATCTTTTCCAGGTGCTCGCGCAATCCGGCGGCGCGGTGTTGACGGTCTTCCTGCTCGGATGCGTCTGGGGCATCAGCTCCATCGCCTTCGGTTTCGGCATCCACCTGATGGGACTGGGCCTGGGTTATTCGCTGATGATGGGGATGATGATTGTCCTTGGCGCGTTGGCCCCGCTGTCCGCCGGCGGGTTCTCCGAGACGAGCGCGGCCAGCGCCGCCGCAATGCTCGGCGGGATTGCCGCGATCATCGTAGGAATCGCACTGAGCGGTCGAGCGGCCGTGTTCCGCGACCGGAGCGCGCCCTCGCCCGAGCAGGCCGGCCGTCCGCGCTACGTGAAAGGGCTGCTCGTCTGCATCGTGGCGGGCGTCACCGCTCCGATGCTCAATCTCGCGTTCGTCCACGGTGAAGCAATCCGCGCTGCGGCCGTGGCAGAGGGCGCCAGCAGCAGCCTGGCCCCGAATGCGGTCTGGGCGGTCGCGCTTCTGGGCGGCTTCGTCGTGAACTTCACCTACACCCTTTCGCTTGTCCACTGGAACGGGAGTTGGCGATCGTTCATCGAACCCGCGGCGGCGATCTACTATTTCTACACGCTGCTGATGGGGCTGTTGTGGGGGGCGAGTATTGTCGTCTACGGGATGGCAGCCGCCAACCTCGGCGAATTGGGCCCTTCCGCCGGTTGGGCCGCCTTCAACGCCACCGGCATCCTCTGGGCAAACTGCCTGGGGCTCTGGACGGGCGAATGGAAAAGCACGACCCCCGCGGGCATGCGGATCATGAAGGGGGGGCTCGTTGCGCTGCTGGCAGGCATCTTGCTGTTGGGGCTGGCCAAGCAGTTGTGAGGAAGAAGACAATCCGCCGCGGAACGCGATCGGACGCGTGTACAGCGAACTTGCTGTAACAATGCTGATTGATGTGTGGCAATAAACTGAAACCTGTTGAAACCTGAAAGAGGAAAACCATGTCCCGGAACTTCCGTTGGATGTCTGTATGTTGCCTGTCCGCCTTCTTGCTGGCCGCGGCCACGGGCTGCGGCTCTGGCGATCCCCGCAACCGGCAGGCGCTTTCTGGAAAGGTGACCCTGGGCGGTCAGCCGCTCGACCAAGGGATCATTGAGTTCAGCCCCGAAGATAGCGGGGGCATGGCCAGCGGCGCGACGATCGCGTCGGGCCAGTACACGATCGAGCGCGACAAGGGCCTGCCGCCGGGGAAATATCGCGTGCGGATTTACTCGGCGGGCGACGTGGTCAAGTTGCCGGACGGCCCGCCCGGCCCGCCGGCCCCGGGGCAGGGGGTCGTCGGCGAGGAGCGGATTCCTCCCGAGTACAATATGAAGAGCACGCAGGTCGTCGAGGTGGTGTCCGGCGGCCCGAACGCCTTCGACTTCGACGTTCCCGCCAAGCCGAAGTAGCCGACATCCACCAGATCAACGAAATGGTCTGGATCAAGGATGCGATGCCCGTCTCAGGCTAGATGCGATGGCGATTCGATTCCAATGCCCGGCCGGCCATCGTCTGAAGGCGATTGACGAGATGGCCGGCCGCGACATGCTTTGTCCGGTCTGCCACGGGCCGG
>JAMOAF010000564.1 GCA_023621895.1 Planctomycetota bacterium | reverse complement strand
GAAATCTCCCGAGGTTGAGGAGCGACGACTGATTACTGATGCACTCGACCAGATACGCGGGAAGGCGTAGTTGTGGGTCGGGTATACCCGCCGCCTGCAGCAGCCTGCACTCGTTAACGCGCTGGTTCGAGGTTTCGATATACACTACACTGTGAGGTGAAAACAGTTGACGATCATTACGATTAAACTACTGGCCGAATGGTCCGTTGGCTCGGACACGTTCGATGCCGGTACGGTTCTGCGGGTGGATGAGTCCACCGCAGACGAGCTGATCGCTGCGAAGACCGCCGAGCGCTACGACCCAGAGGCCGAGGCGAAAGCCGCCGAGGCTGAAGCCGAGATGGTCAAGCGGATCGTGAGCACGGTGAAGTCTGAAATCGGCGAGACTGAGGAGAAGTCCGCTCCTCCGATCACCGTCCACGACCGCTCGGAGGACGATCCGACCGGCGGCTGGAAATCTCTGTCCGAGTTCGGCGCTGCCGTCATGAATGCGTCGATCGGCAAGGGGTTGGACGACCGGCTGGCAAAGGCCTCCGGCATGAGCGAGGGCATCTCCAGCGATGGCGGGTTCCTCGTTCCCGAGGAGTTCGCGTCTGAGGTACTGCGGAAAGCCTCTGACGGCGCGGTGGTCTACCCGCGCGCTCGGCAGTTATCGATGAGCAGCAACACGCTCAAAATCCCGTATATCGCCGAGGCGAGCAGGGTCGACGGCGCACGATCCGGCGGGGTTCGCGGCTACTGGCTGGCTGAGGCCGCACAGAAGCCGCCGAGCGCTCCGGCGTTCGGCCAGGTCGAACTGAACCTGAGCAAGCTCGTCGTCCTGATGTATGCGACCGATGAGCTGATCCAGGACACAACCGCACTCGGCGGCCTGCTCGGCGAACTGGCTGCGGACGAGATCTCGTTCAAGCTCGACGACGCCGTGATCAACGGCACCGGGGCAGGTCAGCCGTTGGGCGTTCTCAACGCTCCCGCGCTCGTGACCGTCGCCAAGGAGGTCGGCCAGGACAAAAACACGGTCGTGGCCGAGAACATCATGAAAATGTGGGCTGCGCTGCATTCGCGATCGCGCGGCAATGCGGTCTGGTTCATAAACCAGTCGATTATGCCGCAGCTCCATTCGATGGGTATTGCGGTCGGAACCGGCGGGCTGCCGGTCTATATGCCCGCAAACGGCCTGGCCGGATCGGCGAACTCGACGCTCTACGGCGCGCCCGTTATCGACATCGAGCAGTGTCCTGCGCTGGGGACTGCCGGGGACATCATCCTGGCCGACATGAGCCAGTATGTGTTCGCTCAGCACAGCGCCGGAACCGAATACCAGACGTCAATTCATCTGAAGTTCAACTACGACGAGACCGCTTTCCGGTGGGTTGTGCGCGTTGATGGTCAGCCCTGGTGGGCGACTGCTCTGACGCCCTACAAGGGGGCCACTCCTGTGTCTCCGTTCGTCACACTGGCCACTCGGGCCTGAGGAGGTTTTTGACAGTGCTGTTTGCTCCTGATTCTACACACATCTGCGAGGCGTTCGCAGGGACCGCCGGTAACTCGGCAAAATCCGGCGATTGGCTCTCGCTCAAGGGCTACGACGGCGTGATGTTCATTGTCCACCAGGCCCAGGGCGGAGCTGCCGCCGGGGCGATTACGGTGGACAAGGCCACCGACGTGGCCGGGTCTGATGAGGACACCGGAATCACGCTCAACAACTGGTGGAAATTGGAGGACACGCCGACTGCGGCGTCGATCTACACCAAGGGCACTGCGGGCGCGTCGATTACGACGTCTGCGACCGGAACCGGCTCCTCGATCTATCTGATCGACATTAACGCAGCCGAACTCGGCGACGGTTTCGACTGCGTTCAGTGTAACTGGGACGGGAATGGTAACGCAGGCAACCGGCTGACCGGTATCGCGGTCCTCTACCGAGGTCGCTACCAGGGCCCGGCTGCCCAGCACGTTGATCCCACAGCCGACTAGGTTCGGCGCGACTGCTGCCGCGGCAACTGCCTGCCGCGCTGACTGCTTCTCGGGCGACTCCCTTCTATGTAGCCGGCCGCTGCGAACCACCCCGCCGCGGCCGGCTGCGACCAAATAACAGCCCCATCGGCTGGAAAGCCGGAGGTAAAACT
>JAMOAF010000801.1 GCA_023621895.1 Planctomycetota bacterium | reverse complement strand
TTCTCCTTCCATCCATTGATCCAGCAACAGCGCCGCCTGGTAGCCCGTCTGCTGCGCGCCTTGATCGATGCTCGTCAGGGGCGGATCGGTAAACGGGCAAACGGCCTCCTCGTTATCGACGCCGACCACTGCCACGTCCTCCGGCACGCGCAGTCCCGCCGCCCGGCAAGCCTCCAGGATCTGAATCGCTCGCGAATCATTGCAGGTCATCAGGCCCAACGGGCGAGGCAGGCCCGTGAGCCACTCGGCCAACTCGCCGCACAGCCTGTCCCAGGTGTCCGAAGCGGTATCCGGCGCGTTGTGCACCGTCGAGGAGTATCCCGCTCGCTCGATCGCCTCGCAAAAACCCTCTTCCCGCCGGTGCGAGCAACCATTGAAGGGCGTGGGGCTGAACCCGCAGTAGGCGAAATGCACGAAGCCGCGTTCCAGCAGGTGGTTTGCCGCCAACTGCGCCACGGCCGTATTGTCAGTCCCCACGTAAGGAATCTTCATGCTCGGGCGAAACCAGCCATAGCCTCCGCCAACTCCAACCAACGGCACCGACAGCCGCAACAGGTCGGGGCCGTGTGGATCGTCGAAACCCACGATCACCCCGTCCCAGTCCCCCCCGAGCATGCATTGCACCGAACTGCTGCTGCGACTCTCCGGAAGGCAAACCCTCCAGTTGCCACGTTGGTGCGCGAACGCGATGACACCGCTGACGACTTTGCGCATCGCCGCGCGACCAACCTCCAAGAAAACTCCCACCGATCGAAGCTGTTTCGTATTGGAGCGATTCATGGAACCGAGCGATCAGGACAGCAGGCGCCGCAACGCGGGTCCACTCGTTGCGATAAACGGCGACGACGCTTGCCGGGCAACAAGCAGGTACGGATACCAGGCATCGCCAGGTGCAATCCCCGGCAAGTGGTCAGCTTCCATGAAGTCTGGCACGACCGGCGTCTCGATGCAAGCGTGTGCCGTGGCAGGGCCCCCTGTGCTGGGGGGCGGCGATCAGAAAACGAGCGGCTGAACGGTCGAAAAAGGGAGCGCTCAGGAGGAGTCGAGGTCGGGGTGCTAACGGTCTGCGGCGTGGCAAAGCCATGCGATTGCCGGGCTGGGAGCGGTAACCTGTGACCAAAGCCCAGCCGGCCTATCGCGGGCACTCTTCGGGCGTGAGCACGCCGTCGCCGTTGCGGTCGAGCCGCTTGAATTCGGCCAAGCGCTGTGCCGAGCCGTTCGGGGCAAATTCGGCCAGCGTCACTTGCCCGTCCCCATTCGAGTCCCGGGCGAGAAACCAGTCGGGCAAACCCGCCAGCCGGTTCTTCGGCGTCACGAACCGCCGGGCATTGGGCGGACTTGCCGGTATTTCGGCAGGCGCCGGCTCTTGAGGCTCTGCCGCCGAGTCCGCCGCCAGCGCGGCGGAGTCTTCCGAATCGGCCGGAAGCGCGACCGGAAGCACCGAATCGTCCGCGGCGGGCGTCGCGGCGGCCTTCTTCGCTGCTTGTTCGGCGGCCTTCTCCGCTTGCTCGGCGGCCGCGCGGGCCTCCTGTTCAGCCGTGGGGATCCAGGGGGGCGTCTCGGCCACCGCCTCGACCATCGAACCGGTCAGACGCATGCGGCGATTGCGCCCGTAGTCCGCCCAGTAGGCGGACAGCTCGTCTACGCTGATCACACCATCCGCGTTGTAGTCGATTCTGGCCGGAGTGCCGGGCATCTTTTTCCATTCAGCCACGTCGAGCGAACCATCCCCGTTCGTGTCGTACTTCGCAATCCAATGCTGGGCGTAGCGGCTCACCTTCAGAGGAATCGGGCCAGTCGGCATGGGGCCTGCAAGCGCCGGATCGGAAACGGACTCGCCGGCTGGCGCCGGCTGAGAACTCGTCGGACCAGGCGTTGCGGGCGTTGCGGAGGGGGCGGGTGTTGTGGGCGTTGCGGCGGGGGCGGGTGTTGTGGGCGCTGGGAGTGTCGCGGGCGCTGCGGGCGCTGCGGGCGCTGCGGGCGCTGCGGGTGTTGTGGAGGCTGCTGGTGTTGTGGAGGTTGCTGGTGTTGTGGAGGCTGCTGGTGTTGTGGAGGCTGCTGGCGTCGCGGGCGCTGGGGGCGTCGCCGGCGCTGCGGCATCGGATGGTGAACTGGAGACAAACACGGTCGCG
>JAMOAF010000019.1 GCA_023621895.1 Planctomycetota bacterium | reverse complement strand
GCTCGGCGAAGTTGTAGATCTCGCCGTTGAACACCAGCGCGTGGCCGCTCGGAAGCACCATCGGCTGAGCGGCAGCCGTGCTCAGATCCAACACGGCTAGCCGTCGGTGACCGAACGCGAGCGGAAGCGATTCGGACATCCACGATCCGGACCCGTCGGGTCCTCGGTGCGCGAGCGTCGCAACAGCGGCGTCTAACTGCTCTCTCGCCGCGTCGCGGTGCGCCGCCGCAGCCCCCGCCATTCCGACGATCCCGCACATAACTCTGCAAGCGTACCGACGCTTTCACTAGGAGACTGCTGAGCAATCGGTGGTGCTGGCGTTCGATTCGCGAAGTTGGGGCGGATCGAAAAGAATGGGGGGGATGCAGGGTACGTCTCGGCCGGATCGTGAGTTGTTGGACACGGCGGCGTTGTGTGGCCATCTGTTGAGCCCGGGGTCGGTGCACGCGTTGTTGGCCGAGCACCGGCACCGGTTGTTTCCTGACGAGTTGTTCGCCGATCTGTTCGCGTCGGGGCGGGGTCGTCCGTCGGTGCCCGCGGATGTGATCGCGACGGTGATGGTGCTGCAGGCGTTGGAAGGCCGCTCTGATCGTGAAGCGGTCGTGGCGTTGGGCACGGATCTGCGATGGAAAGCCGCGGCGGGGTTGGCGATCACCGATGAGCCGTTCCATCCAACCGTGCTCACGTTGTGGCGTAACAAGTTGCGGGCGTCGGAGGCTCCGCAACGGATCTTTGAAGCGGTCCGTGCGGTGATCACCGAGACCGGGGTGACGTCAAAGTCCACTCCGCCGCCGGAGAGAACCCCTTCTACGCCCAATAGTGCTCGCGCGCTGAGGTAGGTCGCGCACGGGTGTGGCGACGGAGTCGGCGGTGTCGGTCTCCATCGAGCTTGTGCCCGCCAACCGGATTTCTCCAGCCGAGAGGTTTAAGTGTCAGTGGCCACGGGTACGGTTGGGTCATGGCATCGAACACCTGTTCGCCTCCCCGATCCCCGGCGAAGAAGGCACCGCTGTCGGTGTTGGCTGCGGAGATCCTGGCTGCGGGTGAGCCGTTGCGGGCGTTGATCGGGTCGTTGGAACCTCAGGATGTGCCGTTGTCGTGGGCGCCGGAGGTGATGTCAGCGTTCGCGTCGGTGCAACGGTTGGCGGAATCGGGTCGGGTGTTGATGACCGCACGCGCCGCGGAAGCAAAGCAGTGGGAACGGGACCGGTTCGCGTCACCGGCTGATTGGTTGGCCAACGAGTTGGGAACCACCCCCGGCCGCGCGAAAGCCGATTTGGAGACGTCGGAGCGGTTGGCGGGGTTGGGGGCGACTTCTGACGCGGTACGTGAGGGTCGCTTGTCACCGGAACAGGCGGGGGCTGTGGCGGACGCGGCGGCGGTGAACCCCGACGCGGAGAAAGACCTGTTGGAGCAGGCGCAGAAGGATTCGTTGCGCCGTACCCGCCAAGAAGCGGAACGCCGGAAGGCCGAAGCACGGTCGGAGGAGGAGAAAGCGGAACGCGACCGTCGGGTACGGCGCGAGCGGAATCTCCGGTTCTGGTACGGCAACGGTGCCGGACACGCCGAAGTTCGTGGCCCGGTCGCGGATGTGAAGGCGTTGGAAGCGCTGATCCAACGCGAGGTCGATAAGGCGTTCCGGGCGAATCGGGAACCCGCCAAGCGGGAAGGGCGTGGAGCGTACGCGTTCGACGCGTTGATGAACCTCCGACGAAACGGCACGGCAGGAGATGGCACCAGCGGCGGTGGCACCGGCGACTCCTCCGGTGACGGTCCGACTGGTGGCGGTCCGACTGGTGCTCGTGGGCGTTCGGGTTGGGTGCCGTTGACCCGGTTGACGCTGGTACGCGTCGATCTCGCTGCGTTGATGCGGGGTTGGGCTGGTGTGGGTGAGCTGTGTGAGATCGGCGGGGTCCCGGTGTCGGTCGACGAGTTGCGCCGGGTCCTCGGCGAGTCGGTCGTTCAACTGGTGTTGACCAACGGTGAAGCGGTCGTCGATGTGGTGAACCTGCATCGCAAGCCAACCGTGGCGCAACGGATAGCGAAACTGTTCACCGATTCGTGTTGCACAGCTGAGGGGTGTGACCGTGCGGCCCGGTTGGAGTTCGATCACCGCCACGACTGGGCCCGGGT
>JAMOAF010000203.1 GCA_023621895.1 Planctomycetota bacterium | reverse complement strand
GAACCCCGAACCCTGAACCCCCTCTCCCTCAGCCGAGCCTCTTGAAGAAGATCACGCGATCATCGCCCGGGGCGTAGAATTCGGGCAAGATCGCCTGGACCGCGTAGCCGCAGCGCTCGTAGAAGCTGCGGGTGGGCTCGTATTGGGCGCGGCCGGACGTGTCGATGTAGACGCGCTGGCCGCCGAGCGCGCGGATTTGCCGCTCGCTCTCCTCGACCAGCCGCCGCCCGAGCCCCCGACCCTGCAACTCCGGCGCGACGGCGATCCAATACAGGTCGAAGCTCGAGATCGTGCAGGCGATCGGGCCGAAACAGGCGTAGCCGGCAACCTTGCCATCCAGTTCGGCGAAGGCGAAATGATAGCCGGAGGCCTCGCCCTTGGCGAGCCGCTCGTCGACCAGCTCAACGGCCACGCCGACCTCGTCGGGGCGGAACATGGCGGTCGACTCGACAATCCGGCGGACGCAATCGCGGTCCTCGGGTACGGCCGGTGCGCCGCGGCAAGAGGGGGCGGCCTTGCGGGGCCGTTTATGGCAATGCGTCATCGAGGATCGACTGAACGGCCTGGTCGAAGGAAATGCCCGCTTCGGCCAGCGCGGCGGCAAAACCGGCGTCGGGGGCCAGGCAAGGATTGGCGTTGACCTCCAAAATCCATGGAGTGCCAGTGCTATCGACGCGGAAGTCCACGCGCGCGTAGCCGCGGAGCTCGAAGGCAAGCCAGCAGCGGAGGGCCAGGTCGATGAGCCTGCCGGCGAGGCTGGCATCGTCGCCGGCGCCGGGCCGGACAAACACCCGCGGCGTGTTTTCATACTCGAACGAACCGGACGACCACTTGGCCTGGTAGTTGACGATCCGCGGCTTGCCCGGGGGGAATGCGCCGAAGTCGATTTCGGCGGGCGGAAGGACTCGCGGTCCGCCCGGCGAGCCGAGGACCGCCAGGTTGAATTCGCGGCCGTCGATGAATTGTTCGGCGAAGCAGCGGCGCTCGAGGAGCGCCGAACGGCGACGGATGAGCTGGCTGAGCTGCTCCTGGCCGGCGGCGGCGGCGACCGCCTCGTCGGTCATCCCCTGCGATGCGTGCTCTTCCAGCGGCTTGATGATAAAGATCCCGGGAAATTGGGGGCGGCCGGCCTGGCTGGCGCGGCCGAGCGGCGAGGCCGTTGCGCCCGGCTCGAGCCAGGGCGGGGTCGGCAACCCGGCCGCCGCCATCCAGCGCTTGGCTCGCAGCTTGTTGTTGCTGAGCACGAGGGCCGCGGCCGGCGCGCCGGTGTAGGGGAGCTTCATCGACTCGAGCAGAAACGCCGCCAGGTGCGCCAGCGAGTCGGTGCCGCCGAGCGATTCGACGAGGGAAAAGACACAGTCGGGCCGGGCGGCAACAAGCTCGCGCCTGAGCCGGTCAAGATCGAGCGTGGCCGAGACGACCTCGACGGAGTGGCCGAGCCGCCGCAGCGACTCGGCGACGGAAGCAGCCTGGACGAGCACGTCTTTTTCGTCCTCGGCGGCGTCTTGGTCGACGGCCTGGTGGAGGATGGTGACTCTCATGCGTGGTTTTTGATCCTGCCAAGGGCTGGCAAAAGGCGATTCTCGCGCGGTAGAACGGAATGCGTTCCGCTGGCTGCGACAGCCTGGCGGAACGGAATTCATGCCGTTTATTGTAAGGGAGGACTGCATCCTGTCCGAGGCGGGGTGGCGAACCGGCCTCACGACAGTTGTTGATTCGTCGAAGCTTACCCACAACCGTCCTTTTGTCAGGAGACATCAGATGAGGCCCCCACATTGGCTGGATAGTGTGATCGGTGATCTTCGGGAGGTTGACGACATCGCCCTGGCAATCGCCGAGAGCCAGAAGTTGCGGCAGGCGATTCAGCAGGGCGTCGATGCGGCGTTCGAGTGGGAGGGGCTCAACGAGCACGACCCGAAGCGGCTTGGCAGCAGTTTCGCCCAGGAAATCCGCGTTGCGATTGTCGAGGCGATCAAGAAGGAGCATTGAGCCGCCGCCTTGGCTCCGATCGACCGCTTCCGCAGCCAGCTCCAGCGATCGTTCACGCGTTCAACCACCAGATCGCGGAGTTGAGGACCGCGGCGAACGTCACCCAGGCAAGGTAGGGCGCCAGGAGCAGTCCGGCAGCCGTGGTTCGCCGCCAGAAAGACGCCAGGGTGGCAGCGATGGCGATCCAGAGAAGAAGAATGTCGATCAGGCCGAGCGCTGGACTGCGCAGCCCGAAGAACAACCACGACCAGGCGACGTTGAGCCCCAGCTGAACGGCGAACAGTCCCAGGGGCCATCGCGCGGCGGCCAGTCCCGCCTGCCGCCAGACCAGCCAGGCGGCCACCGCCATGGCGGTGTAGAGCGCGGTCCAGACCGGCCCGAAGAGCCAGCCGGGCGGTGTCCACGGCGGCTTGGCCAACTCGGCATACCAACCCTGGATTTGTGGATAGGTGGCGGCCCCGCCCGCCGCCGCGGCGGCGAAACACAAGGCGAGCAAAACCACCAGGCCGACGATTTGCGTTATCCGGTTCATGGGGAGGAAGTGAGCAGGGGGGTGCAGGTTCGGTCGATCGGGTTGGGGTTCTCGCTTTTTGCGGGAAACGGCGCGGCCTGGAGCGAAAAAGCCGCTCTCGCGCATATAATGCCAGCAGAGCTTCTAAATGAGCTTGCGTGACATGATAGCCGCGTGGGCTTGCCGCGCGCTCACCTGCGCTGCGGCACAACGGGTACGTAACGAAGCGCGGGGCAAGCCCCCGCGGCTATCTGAATAACAGCCGCTTTTTCCACGAATCACGCAAGCTCATTTGGACCAGCTCGCGACAAGAACATCTTAAGGTGATCCGCCGAAAAAACCAGGAGAGCGTTGTTGACCTACATCCTGATCTTTCTCGACCGTGTGCTGGCGATCTGCCTGGAGGTTGCGCCTTGGCTGTTGGCGGGACTGATTTTGGCGGGGGTGTTGAAGGTATTCTTGCCCACCGATTCGCTCAAGCGGTGGCTTGGCGGCCGGGGGATCGGGCCGGTGTTCAAGGCGGCGCTGATCGGCACGCCGCTGCCGCTCTGTTCGTGCAGTGTCCTGCCGACGGCGATGCAGCTTCACCGCTCCGGGGCGTCCAAGGGGGCGACGGTCTCGTTTCTTGTCGCGACTCCTGAAAACGGCGTCGATTCGATCGCGCTGTCGTATGTCCTGCTCGGGCCGGTGATGACGATTCTCCGCCCGGCCGCGGCAATCGCCAGCGCGGTCGCGGCGGGCCTGCTTGTCGAGTGTCTTTCCGGCCCAAGGCGGCAGCCGGCCGGCGGGGAGGCGGACTGCTCCGCGCGCGGCTGCTCGCGCTGCGGCGACGCCGATTGCGATCGAGAGGCGCGCGGCGTGCCGCCGGGCACTCGCGGCCTGCCGGCTCGTTGGAGTGCGGCCAGCCGAGCCGCCGTGGACTTGCTGGACGACATCGCTCCCTGGTTGCTTGGGGGGCTCCTGTTGGCGGCGGCCCTGGAGACCGTCGTGCCGCCGGGCGCGATGGCCGGGTTCGGTTCGGGGCTGCTGCCGATGCTGGCGATTGCGGCGATCGGCGTTCCCATGTACATCTGCGCCACCGCTTCAACGCCGATCGCCGCGTCGATGCTGGTGGCCGGAATGAGCCCGGGGACGGTGCTCGTATTTCTGCTCACCGGCCCGGCGACGAATCTCGCGTCCGCGGCGGTCGTTGGGAGAGAACTGGGCGTGCGCGTGACGGCCGCGTATCTGCTCGGCCTGGTTGGCAGCGCAATCGGGATCGGCCTGGCCGTGGATTTGCTGCTTGGGGGGATGAATCTTGAGCTGTCCGAGCAGATCAGCGCCGCCGGCGAAGTCATCCCCGATTGGATCGCGATCGTGTCCGGAATCGTTCTGGCGGTCGTGGCGATCAAGCCGCTGCGCCGGCTCTGCGCGAGGATCGCGCACCGGGCCGGTGGCCCTGCTTGAAAACCGTCAGCCGTCCGACTCCTTGGTCTCCTGGCGATCGGCTTCTGCCCGCTTGATCGCGTCGTAGACTTCGCGCCGGTGGACGGTCACGTCCCTGGGGGCCTCGATGCCCAGGCGAATCTTGTCGCCACGGATCTCGACCACTGTGACGATCACATTGTCGTTGATGACGATGCTCTCGTTCATTTTTCGAGAGAGAACCAGCATGGCGTTACCACCGCGTCTTGCCTTCCGGAGCCGCCCTGCCCGTGAAGTTCCTGAACGTTGACTGCGCGTGCATCCGGCCTCGCGCTTCTCAACATCCTAGTCTACACAAAAGCCGGGCGGGCGCGCGGAGCGGAGGTGGTGCTGGACCATGAATCGCCCAGATTTCGATCCGGTTGCGACGGATTTAACGATTCGGAGGGTGGTGGGCAAGCCGGCAGCGGCGGACGGCGGTTACAGCGAGGCCTCCCACTCGGCCGCCACGAGGGCTTCGCCGGGGCGAACCGAGGCGTCCTCCGGATGCTCGATCCTGAGGCGGACCTCTGCTCCGCCGATTTCTTCCACGGTGACGATGACGTTGTCGCCGATGACGATTGATTCTTCCCTGCCGCGTGGGATGATGAGCATGGCTTGAAGAAGAGGCTTTCAGGGCGAAGAGCCAGAATTGCGTCCCCCGATCCTGACTCGTGACTGTTCCTGCTGGCTGCATCCCTTCGGCCAAAGCATTCAACATACCGATTGCCGAAGTTCCGTCAATCCCCGCCGGCGGCTGCGCTCTGGCGTGCACGGCTGCATGGCCTTGCTCTCTTCCGGGGACGGGAGCTCAGCCGCGCACGGCCGAGTCTTCCATCGGATGGTCTGCTTGGAGTCCGAGCAGGTTTTCCTCGGCGATCGTCTCGCCGTGGCGCCGGTGGAGGTGCTGCAACTCGGCAAGCAGCCAAATGCCGGTCAAGACGGAAGAGCCCAGGTCGGCGGCTGGCAAGGCGGCCCAGAGGCCGTCCAGTCCGAACAGGCGGGGCAGGATGAAAACCGCCGGAATGAGCAGGAGGACCTGCCGCGAGAGCCCCAGGAACATGGCGTGTTTCGGCTTGCCGACGGCCTGGAAATAACTGGCGCCGACGATCTGAAAACCGACGATCGGCAGCATCGCCAGGCAGATGCGGATCGCGCGGGCGCCCAGCTCGAGAAGCGCGGGGTCGTTGCGGCTGAACAGTCCGATGACCGCGGCGGGATAGAGCATCACGGCGAGGAAGCCCGACACGCAGATCAACGTGGCGGTGGCGGCCGCCGCCTGGAGTGTTTTCTTCACGCGGTCGTACTTCCCCGCGCCGTAGTTATATCCGATGATCGGCTGGGCCCCCTGGTTGATGCCGAAGATCGGCATGATGACGAGCAGCACGACGGCGTAGACGATGCCCATCGTGGAGATCGCCAGGTCGCCGCCGTAGGCGTGGAGCTGGTTGTTGAGGATTCCGTTCATCACGCTGGCGGCGACGTGCATGGCAAACTGCGGCGAGCCCATGGCCACGATCGAGAGACAGGCGGCCGCCTCCAGTCGCAGGTTGCGCGCCCTGAGTCTCAGCAGGCTCCTGCCGCGTAGAAAGTAACTTAACACCCAGGTGGCCGAAACCGCCTGCGACAGGACGGTTGCCACTGCCGCCCCGCGCATCCCCCAGCCGAACCCGAAAATCAGGATCGGATCGAGAATCGTGTTGAGCAAGGCCCCGATCAGCATCGTGGCCATCGCGATCCGGGGATTGCCCTCGCCGCGGATGACCGCGTTCAGCCCGAAGCCGACCGTCTGGAAAACGGCTCCCAGGACGATCACCTGGAGGTACTGGCGGGCATAGGGAAGGACCGCCGCGCTGGCGCCGAACAGCCGCAGGCCCGGATCGAGAAAGAGCAAGCCGACAACGGCAATCGCGACCCCGATGCCGGCGAGCAAGACGAATCCGTTGCCGAGGGCTTGTTCCGCCTCTTCGCGGCGTTGCTGCCCCAGCCGGATCGAGATCAGGGCGGCGGCCCCAAACCCGACTAACATCCCGAAGGCCATCATGATCATCATGAAGGGGAATGCCACCGTCGTGCCGGCAATCCCCTGCGGTCCGACTCCCTGGCCGACGAATATCCGATCCACGACGTTGTAGAGCGCCTGGGCGATCATCCCGACGATGGCGGGCGCCGAGAATTTCAGCAAGAGAGACCCGATGCCGCTCTCGCCTAAACGTGTTGCTCGATCCATAGACCTCGTTCCGAAAATCATTGCGTTCCCAAGCTGGAGCTTGGGAACGAGGGGGATTCATGAAGTTAATTCCGAAAAAGCATCGCGTTCCCAAGCTGGAGCTTGGGAACGAGGGGGGGGTGGGAACGAGGAATGGAAACCGGGGCGGGGCCCTTGCGTGGTCATTCCAGCGCGGGGCCGGCGATCCGCTGGCCGATCCGCTGGCGCGCCTGGTCGGCCGGATCGAACGTGCCGTAGAACAGGGCGTTCGCGTCCATCCACGTGGCGAGGCGATCGAATTCTTCTTGCGTGAGGGCGACCCCCTCGTGCCCTTCGACCAGGAGCCGCATCAGCCGGCTGGCGCGCGCCCCGAACTGGTTCGGCTCGGTCATCGGCTCCGAATTGGCCTGGGGCGTGCCTTTCCATTCGGAAAAAGGGACCAACCGTACAAGCGCATTATACGATTGGGTGAACTCGCCGGCCGGGGTTCCCGTCAGGTCGATGCCGCCCTCGGCCCTGCCGGGGCGGTGGCACTCGACACACTTCCCGTCCAGAACCGGCTGCACGAGGATCGCGTAAGAGAGCGGCTTCGACCCGTCCGGCCCCGGTGCGATCGCCGAAGGCGGCCGGCGCATGGCAAGCGCCGCTTGCCCGGGCGGCGGGGTCGTCGCCCGGTGCTCGTGGCAGCCGACACAACCGGCCTGCTCGCCGGGCTGGAGGTAGGTCAGGCTGCGCATCGTCTGGATCGCCATCCCCCGCTCGTCCAGCGCCTGGAATGCCAGGGGAATGCCCGCCGGCGCGCGGAAGTAGGCGGAGCCGTCGGCCTCGACGGGCACCGTCCCGAGGACCTGCTTGCCGGGCGAGGCGTTGGCCAGGCCCACTTTGGGCGTGTTCGCATGGGGTGTGGTCTTGGGAAGGACTTGCACGATCCGCAGGCTCTTGACGGCCCCCTGCTGCTCCGCAATCCGCGGCCAACTCTGATGGACGTTTTGCAGAAAGAACGTTCCTTCGCCCGGCTGGTCCGCGGCAAGCATCGACGGCAGCGCCGGCGGCCGCGGCCGGGGCCGCAAGGGCATCGCCCAGAGGCTGCAAACGCTCGGGTCGCGGTAGAGCAGCTCCTTGTTGCCGAAACGATCGACAAGGTAGAGGCCGAACATGTTCGCGCGGTTGGCGAGCGGTTCGCCGATGAGCGGATCGAAACTGTAAGCGGCGAGGAAGAAATCCTCCGAGAGCGGGTAGGGCGCGCGGTAGCTGTGCCCCGGCCAGCGCTGCTCCTCGACCGGGACCTCGGGAGGGGTGGGCACGCCGGCCGTCGCGTGCCAGTGCTGCACCGCGAATTCACTCTCGGGAAACAGGGCATCGGGCGTCAGCCGGGTGATCGGCTCGAGGCCGTCGACGCCCTTGGTCACGTCGAGAAGGATGATCGATCCGGCGGTCATCGCGTGGTGAGCCGCCGCCGTGGCCATCACGCGGTTGGACCCGGGGACCGGGCGGGCCTCCCACACCCCGACCGGATTGAGCGTGTTGTTGCCATAGAACGCGCGCACGTCGCTGCCGTCGGGCCGCGCCGACCAGAGATGCTGATAATGCACGGCATGGCGGTCGACATAGTCCCAGCGGGTGTAGATCAGCCGGCCGTCGTTGAGCACGGCCGGGTCCCACTCGTGGGTCTCGTGGAACGAGATCACGCGCACGTTCGAGCCGTCGGCCTCGGCCGTCGCCATCGTGTAGACGGGGCACGGCCCCCGCCCGCAGCGGTGGAACCCGCCCCTCCTGGTCGAGATGAACAGGATCTTGCCGTCAGGCAGGTATCGCGGGGCGAAATCATCAAAGGGGCCTTCGGTAAGCTGCCGCGGGGCGGAACCGTCGCCGGCGACCTCGAAGAGGTGGTAGTACTGGCTCTCGTTGGCCGTCCAGTCCCTGGCCTCCTGGTCGGTCCGGCAGAAGGAGAACAGCGCCCGCCGGCCATCCCAAGAGACGTCGGCGTGCATGTAGCTGCCCGCGGGGAGCGACTCGAGGCGGCGGCAGCGCATCGACCTGCCCGGCGATTCGAGGACAAAGATGCCGCCGCCCGGCCGCGCGCGCCAGCCGCGATACTGCGTGAGCTGGTGGCTGAACGCGCTGGGGACTCCTTTGACAAACAGCACCGGGCCGGTCTCGGCCAGCGGGTTGGCCAGCGCGATCCGGCGGCGGAGCGCGTGCACGTCGCGCCAGAGCGCCTCCCAGGCCGCGTCGCCGGCGTCCGCCGCTGGGCGGATCGCGTCGTAGCGGCGCCGCGCCGCCTCCCAGGATTGGGTGAGTTCACCCAGCGGCGCACCGGTCCCGGCAAGGTGCTCGATCAGCCGGTCGCCGCGCTCGAGCACGGCGCCGACGGCCTCGCCCCAGGTCCGGCGCTGGCGATCGGTGCCGATGCCGTCCTGCATCCGCCAGTCCCACTCGATCAACGCCTGCTCGATCGCCGGTCGCAGCGGCGGCAAGACGGGAGGCGGGATCACCTCGGCCAGCGGCGGCAAGAAAATCGGCAGAGGCACTTCGCGGCCGCCGCACGCATACCGCAGGCGATGAAAGCGGACCGCCGCCTCCTTTTCGCCTCCCCGCGCGGCGAGAACGATCTCGGCCGCGGCGTCCGAGCCGACCGGTTCGGTCGCCAGCGTGATCTCCTCGCCGGGAGAGACCACCTTGGATTGGCGGGCGCCGCCGAGCGAAATCTCGACCTCGGCCCCGGCCTCGGACTCGGTACGAACGCTCACCTGAGCCATGACCCGCAGAGGTTTGACGAGACGGCTGACAGGGATTGTCCAGCGGACCGATTCACCCTTCCGGACGCTGGCGGTGAGCATTCCGGCCGGCGCCATCAGGGCCGCCTGCGGGCCCTCGGCCTCGGCGATCAGCGAAAAGCCGCCGGCAGCGGGGCACGACGGCACAAGCGTCTTGCCGTCAAGGGTAAAGACGCTGGTCCCGAAAGCGGGAACGCTCGGATCGCGGATCAGCCGGGCTCCCGCCCAGTTGGCCATGTCGCAGCCGATGCCGTCGCCCCCGTCCGCCGACGTCAGGCGAAGCTGCCTCGCGCCGGCCACCGGCACGTCGACTTCCCTCGGCGGATCGCTGTCCGACATCGGCCCCGTTTCGAATCGCACTTCGCCATCGACGGAGACGCGAAACACCACGCTGCCGCGATTGCCCCCCTGCCACTGGACGCCCACCGAGGATCGGAAGCGCGTGAACCGGCCGGTCAGGTCAACCACGATCTCGCCATTGGCGTGGTGACCGAGGCCTTTTTCGTATCTTTTCTGGCCGATCTGGAGCGGCGAGCCGGCGGCGCCCGTCCGCGCGGCGGCGGTGTCGAACCCGAAATCGCCCCATGCCTGCTGGTGTTCGAGTTGGATGCCGGCCGCGCGGTCGCTGAGATATGCCGCGTTTTCCTCGGTCGCGTCCGCGCCCCATGCCGCAGCGACTGCCAGCGCCCAGGCGGGCAAGAACCCGCGGCGAACCCATCTCCAGCGAGGCTTGGAATCACTCCTTGCAGTGCCGCCCGAACCCATTGCATCACCTCGTTCCACCAGTACCTCTCGGACAATCGCGTGGCGGATGGCTGGCAGCCGATCCCGGAAGAAACGATACTCGATTAGGTGGTGTTTACGCAACCTTGGTCGACTAGTCCGTGCCGGTGCCGAACAGCATCGCCGGGCGGAGCACCGCCTCGGGCCAAGCCAGCGGGCGGACTTCGTCATCGCCGGAATAGGCCCGCATCGAGCGGTAGCGGCCCGCCGCCGGATCTCGCCGCACTTCCACCCAGCGGTTCTCCAGGTCGATCACCCAATAATCGCCAATCTCCGCGGCAGCATAGAGGCCGGCCTTCTCCCCCGTGTCGTAGGCGAGGCTCGACGCGGCAACCTCGACAATCAGCAGCACATCCCTTGGCGAGGGCCGCTGGTGGGAATAATCACGCTGGGTCACCCAGGCAACGTCCGGTTCGGGCGCGCTTTCCAGTTCGGGAATGCCGATGGAGTTCTGCACGCGAAGCCGGATTCCGGCCTCCGGCAGAACGCGGGCGCTCCAACTGGTCAGGCGGTCGACCACTTCCTCATGCTGGGGTCCGATGGGCGTCATTTCGCGAATCTCCCCGCGGATGAACTCCAAGCGCTGCCGGGGCTGCCGGTCGAATACACCATGCTCGATCATCCGGTCGTATTGGTCTAATGAAAGACGGGCGATCATGCTCATATTGATGGGCCTCCCAGGCGAACCATTCCGCCGCCATACCCCTCCGCAGAGGATTGAGGACGGCTTTCCCTGCCGAGGTCATTGTATCATGGCTGAAGACTTACGGGGTACCGCACGGCCCGCTCGGACTCGCCCCGGGGTGTGGACAGCGACGGTGCGGGCTGCGCCCGGCCAAAACGCGGCGAAACCTCCTGGAGACAACTGGACAAGCCGGGTGACACGGACTACTCTGTACGCCAATTCCCGCGGGCGCCGGCGGGCGATTCCGCCCGCTTGACATGGACGCGAGGCTTGCCGATTGTGGCTGTTCAGAGGCTTTTCAGTGGGGGTGCCGATGACGGAGTTGAATCTTCCCGAGCGACTTAACGCGGCGGAGGTGTTCGTTGACCGCCATCTCGACCTGGGCCGCGAGCAGAAGGCGGCCATACTCTACGGCGACGAGCAGGTCAGCTATGGCCGGCTGCACGAACAT
>JAMOAF010000720.1 GCA_023621895.1 Planctomycetota bacterium | reverse complement strand
TATTCGCGCGTCGCCGAGGTGAAGCGCCTGGTCATCCAGCGGTGTAAACTGCACCACCCGACCTACGACGGCAGCACGTGGTATGAACCAAAATATCCGACGCACACGATGGGACCGCAGTGCATCTCGCTGTTCAACACGGGAGGAAACCACGTCATCCGCTACAATGAGTGCACCTCGGACATGGAGCACATGTACAACGACATCATCGGCGGCGGCAGCAACGGGAGCTACCTGGGCTCGCCGGGCGCGGATTCCGATATCTACGGCAACCTCGTCAGCCACTGCTGGGACGACGGGCTGGAAGTCGAGGGGGGCAGCCGCAACGTCCGCGTCTGGGACAACTACATCACGCAATCGATGATGATGATCGGCAATGCGGCGGCCTCGATCGGGCCGCTCTACATCTGGCGCAACGTCGTCGCGCGGAGCCAGTGGCAGCCCGGCGCGAGCGGCGGGTATTTCCTCAAGATGGGCTACGCCGGCGGCGAGCACTGGATGACCGGCCACATGTATATCTTTCACAATACGATTTTCCGGTCCGACGAGTGGCTGCCGACCGGCGCGCTGGGGGGCAATCGGATCGTCAAGCATACCGTCTCCCGCAACAACATCCTCCACGTGCGGTCGCCGGACGGCCGCAGCGCCAGCGAGGCGAAGGAGAATACGGACAACGATTTCGACTACGATCTCTACAATGGCCGCGTCCCCGAGGGGCACGAAGCGCACGGCGTGCGGGGCGAACCGGTCTATGAATCCGCCGCCGGCTTCGACCCGGCGACCGGGACCGGGCGATTCCAACTCGCTCCGACCAGCCCCGGCGCGGGCGCCGGCCAGCCGCTCCCCAACTTCAGCAGCGGTTACACGGGGAGCGCTCCCGACGTTGGCGCCCACCAGCGGGGCGCGCCGGCGATGCGTTTTGGCGTTCGCGCCGGCCAGCCGTGACGGCGCCGCGGCAGCGGGGGCCATCGACCATTCGATATTCCAGAACACCTTCATGGGGGCTGATCATGACTGAAGAGAAACGCCAATCGGCGGGCGGTATTGAGCGGCGGCAGTTCCTGGTTCGTGCCACGTCCGGCGCGGCCTTGGCAGCCGCCGCAACGGAACTGACCGCGGCCCAGCCGCAAGGATCAGACACAATGGCAGGCTTCCGCGAGCGTCTCCTTGAGTGCCTTGGTGGCCCGTGGCCCGAGCCGTGCGATCTCAGGCCGGTGTTGCGTGAAACCATCCAGAAAGACGGCTATCGGATCGAGTCGGTGTTTTATGAAGCCGAGCCGGGCGACAGGATTCCCGCCCTGCTGTTGATACCCGACGGGGTCGGTGCGGCGAGCCCCGCGCCGGCCGTGGCCGTCTGGCACCAGCACAATGGCCAGTGGCATCTGGGCAAGACGGAGCCGGCCGGCTTGGCCGGCGACCCGATGCACCGTGCGCGAGGGCTACGTGGTGCTCTGTCCGGACGCCCTGTGCTTCGAAGAGCGGCAGAGCCCTCACCTGCAAGGCGGCGCCTACGAGCGGTTCGAGTTCCTCCGTTACGTGGTGGACGGCAAGTCCATGGCCTGGAAGAACATCCTCGACATGCGCCGCGCGATCGACTACCTCGGCTCGCGGCCCGAGGTGCAAAAGGACCGCATCGGCTGCTACGGCCACTCGATGGGCTCGACCCACACCTGGCTCGTGGGGCCGTGGGAGCCGCGGCTGAAGTGCCTGGTGGGCAACTGCTGCCTGCCGACCTACGCGGCCATCCACCGCACGCATCTGCTGCACTGCTTCCCGAACTATATCCCGGGCCTCTTCCGCTACGGCGACACTCCGGACATCGCGGCCCTGATCGCGCCGCGGGCGTTGCACCTGAATTTCGGCGAAAAGGATGGCGGAAGCCCGATCGAAGAGGTCCGTGAGGGCGTGAAGACAATCGCCCGGAGCTATCAGCAATCCGGCGAACCGGAGAAGTTCAGCTACTGGATTGAGGAAGGGGCCGGCCATCTCCTCTCGGAAGAAATGTGGGCCCGAACCCGAGAGAAGTTCCGGAAGTGTCTGTGATTCTTGCGCCGTAGGGTGGTCGAGAGCGGACCAATCCAGGGCGGCCGGCAGGGCCAGAGCGGTCTGCGGGGACCGGACATGTTTGCAGGGTCAGAAGACGAGCGTCGCCCCACCGCTGGCGTGGGTAAACGTCCAGCGCCGGCGCGTGGTGGGCCGGCGCTCGTCTTTCGCTGATGCGGGCGTTTCCTCTGTTGATGCGCGTCGCGGCAATGCGTTCCGCCGAGGAATGGGCCGCTCTGGACCACCCTACAGGCCGTGGGGCGTGGGTAAACGTCC
Source organism: Planctomycetota bacterium (assembly GCA_023621895.1). GTDB lineage: Bacteria > Planctomycetota > Planctomycetia > Pirellulales > Thermoguttaceae > JAAYCB01. The sequence goes on along the minus strand of JAMOAF010000720.1, from coordinate 1,250 downwards.
AGCGCCGGCGCGTGGTGGGCCGGCGCTCGTCTTTCGTTGATGCGGGCGTTTCCTCTGTTGGTGCGCGTCGCGGCAATGCGTTCCGCCAAGGAATGGGCCGCTCTGGACCACCCTACAGGCCGTGGGGCAACCTGCTGCTCGCTTTGTTGACCGCGCCGTTTGTCCGCGGGTAAACTTGTTCGCGAGGCGCCGTGCTCGAAACGACCGGTCTGCCTCGCGCCCGGCGCGATCGCCCAGCGGGCGGCGCTCGGGTGATTCGCCTCGGCGGTCGACCGCCAGACTCCGTGAATTTCAATTGCCAGGGAGAAACGAAAATGTCACTGACACGTCGGCAGTTCTTGCGCCGCTCGGCGGCGGCCGCGGCGCTCGTTAGCCTTCCACGCGTCGCTGCGTCGAGCGTGCTCGGCGCCAACGAGGCGATCCGCGTCGGCATCGTCGGCCTCGGCAACCGCGGAGGCTACCACGTCGATCGGTTTGCCTCGCAGGAAGGGGTCGCCGTGGCGGCCGTCTGCGATCCCGACCGCGAGCGGTTGGCCGCTGCCGCCACTAAGATCAAGAACAAGTATAAGAACGATCCGGCCCAATACATCGACGTTCGCAAAATGATCGCCCAGGCCGAGCTCGATGTCGTCTCGGTGGCGACGATGCAGTACTGGCACGCCCTGCCGACGATCTGGGCCTGCCAGGCGGGCAGAGACGTCTACGTCGAGAAGCCGCTGAGCCACTACATCCGCGAGGGCCAATTGATGGTCGCCGCGGCCAGGAAATACAAGCGGCTCGTCCAGATCGGCACGCAGAGCCGTTCGACTCAAGCGGCGATCGATACGATCCGCTACATTCAAGACGGCCAGCTCGGCAAGATCCGGTACGTGACGGCCTATGCCAACAAGCCGCGGACCTCGATCGGCAAGCGCGACACCCCGCTGCCGATTCCCGCATCGCTCGACTACGACCTCTGGTGCGGCCCAGCCGACAACGGCCCGATCTATCGCGACCGGATTCAGTACGACTGTAGCTTCACCTGGGACAAGGGCGACGGCGAGTCGTGCAACCAGGGCGTCCACGAGATCGACGTCGCCCGCTGGCTGCTCAACGAGCCGGAGATGCCGCGGCGGACGATCAGCGTCGGCGGGCGGTTCGTCTTCAACGACGCCGGCGACGTGCCCAATACGCAGATCATCTACTACGATTTTCCCACGGCGCCCGTCCTTTACGAGGTCCACAACATGCGCGCGGCCAAGGGGTCGAAC
>JAMOAF010001161.1 GCA_023621895.1 Planctomycetota bacterium | reverse complement strand
TGGATCCGCCGGCTCGGCCATACTGAACACTGGTCGGATGTCCTTGCGACTTCGTGAGGATATACTCCCTTTGTGAACGCATCGGTCCCCTCCGTGTTGAACCTGGATTGTCTGGACCCAAGTTGTTTACCAGAGGGACCTTGCGTTTACCTATAGCACTTCGCCAAACTTGGAACTACTGACTGAGCTCCATTTCTACTGAGGAGCGAACCGATGGCTGATATTCACGACAACAAAGCTCGTCGGGCTGGCAGTCCACCCATGAGGTGTTGGTTGACCGCCGGCCTGGCGCTGCTGGCCGCTTGCTCGCTGGCGGCGACTGCCGGCGCGGAGCCCGGAGCGTCGAAAACGGCCGGCGCCGCCCAGCCCGCCCCGATCGTGACCCCCAATGAGTTCCAAGGGACCGACGTCGAGCGGATCAACCAGGCCATCGAAGCCGCGGCGGCTTCGGGCCGCCGAGTGGTGATCCCGCGATGGAACCTCCGCGGCGCCGAACGGCGCGAGATTTGGCTGATCGACTCGGCGATCCTCGTCCGCAGCGACACCACGCTGGAACTGGACAACTGCCGCATCAAGCTCTCCGACCGCTGCCGCGACAACATGATCCGCAGCGCGAACTGCGGCCTGGGAATCGCCGACATCCAGCCGATGCGCAACATCCACATCCGCGGCGTCGGCCACGCGGTGCTCGAGGGCGCCGACCACCCCCGGGCGACCGGCGACAGCGGCAAGGCGATCGGCGCAAGGACCTACGGCTCCGACGCGGGCGTGGCAGGAGAAAGCCAGACCGGCGATTGGCGCAACATCGGCATCGTGATGGCCCTCGTCGACGACTTCAGCATCCAGAACATCGCGATCCACGATTCCCACTGCTGGGCGATTTCGCTCGAACGCTGCGCCCACGGAACGCTCCGCGACCTGGATTTCGCCTCCAGCGGGTTCAAGATCATCGACGGCCGGCGGCAGACCATCCTCAACCAGGACGGAGTCGATCTCCGCCTCGGCTGCCACGACGTCCTCATCGAGAATATCACCGGCTACACCGGCGACGACCTGGTCGCCTTGACGGCCATTCCCCGCGCCGGCAGCATCGCCGGCGAGACCGGCTCGACCATGGTCAGCAGCAGCCAGGACCGCGGCGAAGGGCGCGACGACATCCGCCAAATCATCGTCAGGAACGTCAAGGGCTATTGCCGGGGCGGCCACCACATTGTCCGCTTGCTCAATACGTCGGGCGTCAAGATGTACGACATCCTCCTCGACGGCTTGATCGATACCTCGCCCGCGGAAGTGCGGTGCAGGGCGGCGGTGAAGATCGGCGACACGGCCTATGGCGGCGGCGTCGCCCCGCTCGGCGATACGTCGCGCCTGATCGTCAACAACGTGATCAGCCGCTCGCAGCACACGATCTTGATCGGGGGCTCGCTCGCCGACTCGGTGATCAGCAACGTGGTCCGCTACGAGGTCGAGGGCGAAGCGATCACGCTCGGCTCGGGACCGGACAACGTCCGCGATCTGACGACCGGCAACATCCACGTCGTCAAGTCGCTAGCCGTATCCACCCATGCCGAAAAATAGCCGTTTCTTCAGCATCCGGTAGAGCCAGTAGTCTTCGGCGATTTCCTCGCCCGGCAGGTGGTGGCTCGAGCGCGGCTCGGAGGCCGCCAATTCGCCATAGGCGTCCCTGCCGCTCGTGTCGCGGGCCTGGTGGCCGCGGAGGAATTCGACGAGTTCTTGGGGATGTTCGAGGATCACGCAGCCGCGGGTCCGCTGACCGACAAAATCCTGGAATTCGCGGAGCAGCCGGCTGCCGTTGATCGTTTTAAACAGATCGCCCGCATGATCGCCGATCGTCTCGCAGGCGAACGACATTGGGGGGCAGGGTTCAATCGAGCCGCCCGGTCCGATGTGAAAGCCAAGCCCCGCGGCGGCGGGACAAACCGCTTCTCCCTGGGCATTCCAATAGGTGTCGATGAGGATGATCGGGTGCCGCCGGCGGAGCCCGAGCAATCGCCGGCGGAGTTCGATCATCCGCTCGCGGCTGACGCAGAACCGGGGCGAGGGGTCGCGCCCGACCGGGCGGAACACGTAATACCACAGATACATCGCCCCGCGATCGATGAACGTGCGGACATACTCGTCGCTGAGCACCTCCTCGAAATTCTGGCCGGTGACCGTGGTTGCCACGCCGAAGAGAATCTTGCTTCGTTTCAGGCGGCGGAGCCCTTCCATGGCGACTTGAAAGACACCCGCCCCGCGCCGATCGTCGTTTTCCGCCTCCAGCCCGTCGATGCTCACAAGCACCGTCACGTTGCCGGCGGCGCGGATTCGGGCGACATTCTTTTCATCGAGGAACATGCCGTTGGTGATGATCTGGAAATAGCACTCCGGATGGCCCTCGATGATCCGCCAGAGCCCGGGATAGACCATCGGCTCGCCGCCAAGGAGCGTGTAGAAGTAGCTCTGCTGCCGCTTGCCGGCGGCGATGATCGCCTCCACCTCGTCGGCCTTGAGGCTCAGGCTGCCCCCGCTCGCGTCGATCCAGCATCCGTGGCAGCGAAGGTTGCAGGCATTGGTCAAGGCCAGGAACAGGAAGGGAGGAAACAGCTCCCCGCGGCGCAGACGCCGGCGGAAAGCCACCATCGCTCGACTGCCCTTGTAGACCCAGAGATAGGCCGCTTTGGCCGCGAGCCGGGGCGAGATTTCCGTAACCAATCGGTAGGCGAGTCGTGGAAGCATCGAGACCTGAACCTCGCGGTAGCGGGCCGACCCGGGGCGCCCGGACGCCGCCGGAAGAAAGGTGCAACTCCGGGCTATTATATTTAATCGGGCTTGGTCGTGCTTAACGGACCACCCGCCGGTGGAGGTCTGGCATTTGACACGGAGACACCGCGTAGAAAGAATACGATTCTTCACCGAAGCAGAAGGGCGTCAGCAGTCCGCGCTGCAAACCCGGTTGCGCCGCTCTTATGCATCTGCCTTTAACAATCCGTTGTGGAGAAAAACTCGATGAGTCGACGATCGTGGCTGTCGCTGGTAATTCTGCCGTTCGCCGTTCTGTTCGGTTCAATCGCATCGTCCGGCGAGCCCGCCGATTGGCCCCAGTTCCGCGGTCCCCGCGGTGACGGTGTTTGCACCGAGACCGGGCTGAATTGGAACTGGCCCCCCGAGGGCCCGAAGCTCCTCTGGAAGATCGAGGGGATCGGCAAGGGCTACTCGTCGGTCTCGATCGCCGGCGGGAGGATTTACACCATGGGAGACCGGAAGGATGGCGGAGACGAATCCCAGTTTGTGATCGCGCTCGACGCCAACACGCGGAAGGAAATCTGGGCAGCCAAGGTCGGCCCGCCGCATTCCGACGGCCCCCGCTGCACGCCGACCGTCGCCGATGGGCTGGTCTACGCGCTGGGCACCGATAGCGACCTGGTCTGCCTCGACGCCGCCACCGGCGGACTGCGGTGGAAGAAGAACCTCGCTAATGATTTTGGCGGCAAGATGATGTCGGGCTGGAAGTTCAGCGAATCGCCGATCGTCGACGGACCGCGCCTGGTCTGCACGCCGGGCGGAGCGGATGCGGTGATGGTCGCACTGGACAAGACGACCGGCGAACTGATCTGGAAGTCCGCCATGCCGCCGATTGGAAAGGAAGGCAAGGATGGCGCCGGCTATACCACCATCGTTCCGGCCGACATCGAGGGCGTGCGGCAGTATCTGACGATCGTCGGCCGCGGCGCCATCTCGGTGGAAGCCGAGACGGGCCGCTTCCTCTGGGGCTACAACCGCATCGCCAACCGCGTGGCCAACATCCCCTCGCCCATCGCTCGCGGCAACATGGTCTTCGTCACCACGAGCTACAAGACCGGCTCCGCCCTGCTCCGCATTTCGCGAAATGGCGAGGCATGGAACGCCGAGGAGGTCTATTTCTTGGGGCCCAAGGATTTCGAAAATCACCACGGCGGCGTGGTTCTCGTGGGCGATCATGTCTACGGCGGCGACGGGCAGAACAAGGGCGTGCCGGTCTGCCTGGAATTCGAAACCGGCAAGATCTGCTGGAAGCCGGAAGCCCCGGGCAAAGGCTCGGCCGCGGTCCTCTACGCCGATGGCCACCTGATCTTTCGCTATCAGGAAGAAGGCCTGATCGCCTTGATCGAGGCCAAGCCCGATGAGTACCACTTGAAGAGCACGTTCAAGCCGCTCACGGGCAGCGGCCCGGCCTGGGCCCATCCGGTGATCCACGACGGCAAGCTTTATCTGCGGCACAACGATCTGCTTGCGTGCTACGATCTGCGGGGAAAATAGCAGGCATCCGATGATCGATCGCGACCGCTTGACAAGCGCCTACGAGAAGGCCCGCGCGGACCTTCTCGCCGAGCAAAACGCCGGCGGCCATTGGACTGGCGAACTCTGTAGTTCGGCCCTCTCCACGGCAACGGCCGTCAGCGCTTTGGCCAGCGTGCTCCGCCGCGGGGGCGGTTCGGCCGACGCCGCCCTCATGCACCGCCTGATCGGCGGCGGCCTGGACTACCTGGCCGGCGCACAAAACGCCGACGGAGGCTGGGGCGATACGGATCGCAGCCTGTCGAACATCGCCACCACGATGCTCGCCCGTGCCGCCATCCACCTGGCCTGCCGCGCGGACGCGTTCGCCGCGCCGCTTGCCGCGGCCGAGCGGTATCTCCAGGCCCGGGGCGGCGTCGAGGGACTGCGGCGCCGATACGGCCGCGACAAAACGTTCGCCGTGCCAATTCTCGCCAACGCCGCGATGGCCGGCCTGGTCTCCTGGCAAGAGGTCTCGCCGCTGCCTTTTGAGCTGGCCGCGTTTCCCCAAAGTGTCTATCGATTCCTCCGACTCCCGGTGGTCAGTTATGCGATTCCCGCCCTCGTGGCGATCGGCCTGGCACGGTTTCATCACCGCGGGCCGCTCAATCCGCTTGTGCGGCTCGTGCGCAGCCTGGCGATTGGGCGAAGCCTCCGGGTGGCCGAGCGAATGCAGCCCGAGAGCGGAGGATTCCTGGAAGCCACGCCGCTGACGAGCTTTGTTGTCATGAGCCTGGCGAACATCGGCCGGGCGGACCACCCGGTTGTGCGCAACGGTGTGCGGTTCCTGTCCGACTCCGTCCGCGGCGACGGCTCCTGGCCGATCGACACGAACCTGGCCACCTGGGTAACGACCCTCTCCATCAATGCGCTCGACGACGGGTCGGCGGAGCCGGCCGGGCGGAACTGCCTTGACTGGCTGCTCGGCTGCCAGCATCGAGTCCGGCATCCTTTCACCGGCGCGGAAGCCGGCGGATGGGGTTGGAGCGATCTTAGCGGCGCGGTGCCCGACGCCGACGACACCCCCGGCGCGATGCTCGCCTTGGCCAGGCTGGCCCGCGCCGCCGGTGGAGAACAGCGCGCGGCAATTCACCGGTCCGCCGCGATGGGGCTCGGCTGGCTGCTGCGCTTGCAGAATCGCGATGGCGGATTTCCGACCTTCTGCCGCGGGTGGGGCAAGCTGCCTTTCGACCGCAGCAGCACCGACCTGACGGCCCACGCGTTGCGAGCGATTTACGCGTGGCGGTCCTTGGAGAGCCGCGGCGCGGATCGGGCAATCGCTCGGGGGCGGCGGTTCCTCCAGCGGAGCCAACAGCCCGATGGCAGTTGGCTGCCGCTCTGGTTCGGCAACCAGCATCGACCGGATGAAGACAATCCGGTCTACGGCACCGCCCGCGTTCTCCTGGCGTATCGCGACCTCGGCTGGCTCGGCACCCAGACTGCCCGGCGAGGTCTAAGTTACCTGGCCGCGTCCCAACGCGAAGACGGCGGCTGGGGGGCGGCGCCTAGCGGCGAGGCGTCCTCGGTGGAAGAGACGGCCGTGGCGCTGGAGGCCCTGCTCTCCGCGGCGGCTTCCCCGCCAGCGCAAGCCGTTATAAAATCAGGACTTCAATGGCTTGTCCAGGCGGTGGAAGAAAATCGGCACGTGGAAGCGGCGCCGATTGGTTTTTACTTCGCCCGGCTATGGTATTATGAGAAGTTGTATCCCCTGGTCTTTACGGTTTCGGCCTTCCGTGAGGCAGTTCGGCAGCAACGCGCGCCGTGAAGAAAAGCTGGCCCGTGAACGATTCCAGGGCTGAATAAGCGACAGATCGCCGCTAGGAGAGCGCCACCAAGACCGACCGCAATGAGAGCACATCCGTGGCCATCGTACCCACCCCCGATCGACCGACCTTGAGAGACGGCCTGCTGCCGGCCGCCGATGCCGCCGGGGGAACCGCCCACCTGAAGCAGATTCCCGAGCCGTTGGCGCTGCGCGAGCAGATCCGCTCGGCCGTCGAGGCACGCGTCGCCGCCCTCGACCGCAGCTTGCCCCTGGTCCGCCATCAGATGGAAAGCCATGCTCGCGAGGTGCTCGAACAGCTCCATCTGCCGGAGGCCTACCTGGGATGGACGATGGTCATGCTGGCCAGCGCCTACTGGCGGGATCGGGTGCTGGCCACGCCCTACCAGCGGCGTCTGCTGCTCTTGCCGCACTGCATGAGGAACGAGGCGGTCTGCCGGGCCAAGTACGATGAGTTCGGGCTTCGTTGCGAGGACTGCGGCGGCTGCAACCTGAGCCACTGGCGAGCGCTGGGCCGCAAAAGAGGCTACCAGGTCCTGATCGCCGAAGGCTCCCCGATCGTGCTGCAACTGATCCTTCGAGGCCAAGCCGACGCCGTCCTGGGAATCGGCTGCCTCAATTCGCTCGAGAAGGCGCTCGGCAAGCTCCAGATCACCGGGCTGCCGGCCATGGCGGTGCCGCTCCACTCGTCCTCGTGCGCCAATACTTCGACCGACCAGGAGTGGGCCCTGGAGATGATCGACACGCCCTACCGGCCCGGGGGCAGCGCCGCACGTTCGCAGGTCCATCTGCTCCGCGCCGCCTCGCGGATGTTCGAAGCCGAAGAGTTGAGCCGCCTGCTGCCTGCTCAGCGAGGGAATCAAACGCTGCGCGAACCGGCCGACCAGCCCCTCGAAGCCATGGCGCCCCTGGAATCCACGGAGATTCTCGCCCACGATTTTCTCACCCGCGGCGGCAAGTACTACCGGCCCTTCATCACGCTGGCGGCCTACGACGCCCTCCGCGGCGGGCACGGCTGGGGGCACGACGGGGCGCGGCGCGCGGCCCAACTGCCCGAGGCCGTCAAGCGGGTCGCCGCGGCGATGGAACTGTTCCACAAGGCGTCGCTCGTCCACGACGACATCGAGGACGACGACGACTTCCGCTACGGCCGACCCACGATCCACCGGCAGCATGGCGTCCCGGTCGCCGTCAACGTGGGCGATTACCTGATCGGCCTGGGCTACCGGCTCGTCGCGGACCAGCGCGGCGGTCTTCCCGCCGATATCGTGGCCGACGTTCTGGCGGCGCTCGCCAAGGCGCATACGCGGCTCTGCCAGGGGCAGGGAGCGGAGCTTGCCTGGCGGTCTAACCGGTCTGGGCAATTGACTCCGCTCGACGCCCTGAAGATCTATGCCTTGAAGACGGCCCCGGCCTTCGAAGCGGCCCTGTACGCCGGGGTGCGCCTGGCCGGGCCGGCCGACCAATACGCCGACCCCGTCGCCCGCTTCGCTCGCCATCTGGGCGTCGCCTTCCAGATTCAAAATGACCTGGACGACTGGACCGGCGAGCCCGGCAACAAACGCACGTATGGCACCGACGTGGCGGCGGGCCGCCCAACGGTGCTCTGGGCCCTCGCCTTGGAAACCGCCGGCGAGTCGGAGCGGCGCGGCCTGATCGAGGCGCTTGCGGACTCCCAGGAGGAGCTTATCGCCAAGGTCTACGATCTCTATTGCCGCAGCGGAGTCTTTTCCAAGGCGCGGCGATTGGTCCAGAAACACGCCGATCGAGCGCTGGAAGTAGCCGAGCGGATCGAGCCCACTCCCCTGCGCGACCTGCTTCGCTACTTCGTCGACACGATCCTCAGCCGCTGAGCCCTGCTGGGCCCTTCCCGTGCCGCCGCCGGAGACCCAATGAGTGATTCGCCGCTGAAAATCGTTCACCTGGTCTCGGGAGCAGGGGGCATGTACTGCGGCAGTTGCTTGCACGCGGGCACGCTCGCCGCCGCACTCGTCCGCGCCGGCCACGACGTCACCCTGCTGCCGCTCTACACGCCGCTCCGAACCGATGAAGAAGACTTGAGCGAGCACCGGCTGTCCTACGGGGGGCTGAACGTCTATCTCCAGCAGCGATTCGCCCTGTTTCGCGCCAGCCCGAGGCTGCTCGATTGGCTTCTCGATCGCCCCGGACTGGTTCGCTGGCTGAGCCGCTGGGCGGGCAGGACCGACGCGCGGCGCCTCGGCGAGTTGACCGTGTCGATGTTGCGCGGACAATCAGGCCGGCAGGCAAAGGAGTTGGCCAAGCTGCTCGACCGGCTCAGCGGAGAATTCCGGCCAGACATCGTCCATCTGTCGAACCTGCTCTTGGCCGGTCTGGCCGGGCCGATCCGCCGCCGACTCGGCGTGCCGGTGGTCGTCAGCCTGACCGGCGAGGACGTTTTTCTGGAAAAACTCCCCGAACCCCACTGCTCCGAGGCCCGGCGGCAGCTTCGCCTTTGCGCCGAGCAGGTTGACACGATTGTGGCCCTCAACGAGTATTTCGCCAACCGGATGGCCGAATATCTCGCCGCCGACCGCGCTCGTATCGAGGTGATTCCCGCCGGGCTGAAACTCGCCGGACATGCCGCCGAGTTGGGCCCCGGCCCGCCGCTGCCGCCCCAAGCCGGACGGAGTGACTTCCGCATCGGCTACTTCTCGCGAGTCTGCCCCGAGAAGGGATTGCACCTGCTGGCCGACGCGTTCGAACAGGTCGTCCGCCGGCGGCCGGACTGCCGCCTCCGGCTCGACGCGGCAGGGTACCTCGCCGCCGAGGACCGCCCGTACTTGAAGCAGATCGAGCGGCGGCTGAGCGCGCCCGAGCTTGCCGGACGCTTTCGCTATCTCGGCTCGCCCGACCGGAAAGAGAAGATCGCCTTCCTCCAATCGGTCGACGCGGTCTCGCTGCCGGCCGTCTTCCCCGAGAGCAAGGGCCTCGCTTGTCTTGAGGCCTGGGCCAACGCCAGGCCGGTGGTGGCCCCCAGCCACGGCGTCTTTCCCGAACTGGTTGAAGACACCGGTGGAGGAATCCTCTACGATCCGGGGGATCCCACCGCCCTGGCTGAAGCGATCACGGGCCTGGCCGCTGATCGCGATCGCGCGGCCGCCATCGGCCGCCGCGGGCTGGAGGCGGTCCGCGATCGTTATCACGACGCGTTGATGGCCGAGCGGATGGCGCGGCTTTACAGAAGGACAGCGGATCAGGCAACCGGGCCGCGGAGTTGAGAGGCAGGCCGCCGATGTCGTATCTCGGGAATCTGACATTCCGATTGACCGCCGGCGCACTCCAGTTGCCCGGCGATTTTCGCCAGCGCCACGCCGCCTACCTGGCCGCCAGCCAGCGCGCCGACGGCGGTTTTGCCGGCCGCCAGGGTGGAAGCGACCTGTACTACACCGGGTTTGCGCTTCGCGGGCTGACCCTGCTGGGCGCCTTGCCGGAAGAAGCGGCAGAGCGCGCCGCCGCCTTTCTCCAATCGCAGCTTGGCCGGGAGCTGGCGCCCGTCGATTTTCTCTCGCTGGTATTTTCGTCCGTGCTGCTTGAGCTCAGCCACGGGTTCGAGGTTTTCGCCCGGCAGGGAATCGATCGGAACGTGGAGATTCCCCGCCGGCTTGCACCGCTGCGGCGGAGCGACGGCGGCTTCGCCAAGACGGCCCAGAGCGGCCAGGGTTCCACCTACCATACGTTTCTCTCGGTGGCGTGCCTGCAATTGATTGGCGCCGCCGTCGACGAGCCCGAGCGGATTGGCCAGTTGATCCGTTCGCGGCGCCGCGACGACGGCGGATATGCCGAGCTGGATGTGATTGACCGCGGTGGCACCAATCCCACGGCGGCGGCGGTCGCCCTGCTGCGGCTGCTCAAACCCGATGAGCCGCCGCTGCCGGCAGCCGACTGCCGCCCGACCATCCAGTTCCTGGCACGCATGCAGACGGCCGACGGCGGCCTGCGGGCGAACGCGCAGATTCCAGCCGGCGACCTCTTGAGCACTTGCACCGGCCTGGTTGCCCTGGCCGATCTCGAAGGGCTCGACGCCGTGAATCTCGATCGCGCGGCGAGGTTCACCTCGGACTTGGAGAACGCCGCTGGTGGCTTTCGCGGCGGCGCCTGGGACGGACAGGTCGACGCGGAATACACGTTCTACGGGCTGGCGACGCGCGCCTTCCTGGCAACGGCCTGACGCGCGGCGGAGGCAGTTCAGTCCGCCAGCGCCTTGAGCGCTGCTCTGCGGCCGGAATTGATCTTCATCGACCGCGCCGCAAAGCATGCCCGCCACGGGCGAAACGGCCGGCTTGCAGGTCGCGGTCACGGAGGGAAAGCGGACTCGACT
>JAMOAF010001084.1 GCA_023621895.1 Planctomycetota bacterium | reverse complement strand
TGTTGATGCTTTCTGGCGCGGCGGGCGGGATTGGGGCGATCTTTCGCGCCCCCTTGGGCGGGGCCCTGTTCGTCGCCGAGGTGCTCTACCGATCGACGGCCCTGGAATATGCGGCGGTTGTCCCGGCGATGATTTCATCGATCACGGCATACGCCGTTTTCGCCCGCATCTTCGGGCAGGGCCTGGCCTTCAATACGCCCCGTGGTCTTGCTTTCCACAATCTCGGCGAGTTGCCCTTCTACGTGGTCTTTGCCGTGGTCTGCTCGATTGTCGGGTACGTCTACGTTTCCGTTTTTTACGGGCTGCGGAACCAGGTCTTCCGGCGTTTGCCGCTGCCCCGAGTCGTCAAGCCCGCCATTGGCGGCCTGATGGTCGGCGTGATCGCCCTCTGGTTTCCCCAGATCATGGCGGGCGGTTATGGCTGGATCCAGGAGGCGATCGAGGGGCGGATGGCGCTGGCCCTGCTCCTGGTCCTGTGCTTCGCCAAGATAATCGCAACCTCTTGCACGATCTCCTCCGGCGGCAGCGGCGGCGTCTTTGCCCCCTCGTTGTTCATCGGGGCGATGCTCGGAGGCGCCTACGGAACGCTCTGCGATCGGCTCTTTCCGGGCATGATCGCGCATCCCGAGGCGTTTGTGCTGGTGGGCATGGGCGGCTTCTTCGCCGGAGTCGCCCGCGTGCCCCTGACGGCGATGCTGATGGTCTGCGAGATGAGCGGTTCTTACGGCCTCCTGCTGCCGCTGATGCTCGTGAGCATTGTCAACGTGGCCCTGCTGTCTTCTCGCTGGACGCTCTACGAGGAGCAGGTCACGGCGATGGTCGATAGCCCCGCCCACCAGGGTGACTTCGTCGTCGATGTCCTCGAGCAGATCCGGGTTGAAGAGGTCATGGATGCGCAGCGGCGTCTGGACCTGGTGCCCGAGGATATGCCTTTACGGCAGATTCTGCACCTGGCGGCCTATTCCAGCAATACGTATTTTCCGGTAGTCAACCGCGATCGCGAACTGGTGGGGATTTTTTCACTGCGCGATCTACGTTCCGTGCTGACCGGCGACGGCAGCGGGCCGCTGGTGGTCGCCGCGGACCTGGCGACCTCGCCCGTGTTGACCGTGACTCCCCGAGACGATCTGCACACGGCGCTCCGCCGGTTCACTCAGAAGAACATCGATGAACTCCCGGTCGTCAGCGCCGACGATGCAAACAACGTTGTCGGCGTTCTCAGCCGGAGAAACGTGATCGCCGCGTATCACCACCGGACGATGGCCCTCCGCCACGAACAGAAAGCCTGATCGCCGCACAGGCGCGCGGCGTGGCTAGAGGCCATCGAGCAGGGAGAGCATCTCTCGGGGCGCGCGGATCAGCAAATCCGCCCCGGCCTGGCGGAGTTCCTGTTCGGGGCGGAATCCCCACAGGGCGCCGACGGGGCGCATGCCCGCGGCCCGAGCCGTGAGCATGTCCGTGCCGGTGTCGCCCAGGTAGAGGAACTCGCGGGGGGCGATCTTCAACTGGCCGGCGATTTCCAGGGCGGCGGCCGGATTTGGCTTGAGGGGAATTCCCTCGCGCTGGCCGAGCACCGGATCGAGAGGCCACGGCGCGAGATACTCGGCGACACATTTTCGCGTGAAGTGGTGCGGCTTGTTCGAGAGCACCGCCATTTTGACGCCGCGCTCGACCAGCCCGTCGAGCAACTCGGAAATGCCCTCGAACGGCCGAGTCTTCACGTTCCAGCGGCGATCGTAGACGTCGCGAAAACTCGCCACGCAGGCCTCCACCAGTTCGCCGCTGCGAGCGGCCTCGGGCAGGGCCCGCTGAAAAAGCGTCTTCACTCCACTGCCGACGTGGTAGCGATAGGCGTCCTGGTCATGGATCGGAAAGCCCCGCTCTTCGAGGACCGCGTTGGCGCTGTCGGCAATGTCAGCCAGCGTGTCGAGCAACGTGCCATCCAAGTCGAAAAGAACCGCGCGGCAGCCGTTCATCAAGGTGTCTTTCTTGTTCTACTGGTTCCCATGTTCTACTCGTTCCCAAGCTCCGGCTTGGGAACGGATTGAGGGTTCAGGGTTCAGGGTTTTCGATTAGGCTCGGTCCCAAGCTCCGGCTTGGGAACCAGGAGCAGGTTGATATTCGGGACAGAGGTTCAGGGTTCCGCGTGTTT
>JAMOAF010000647.1 GCA_023621895.1 Planctomycetota bacterium | reverse complement strand
ACGCCGATCGGCAACGTGGCCGATTATGTAAAGGCCATGGAGAGCGCCTCGCTCGAAAAAGGCGTGACGGTCGAGGTCCAGACCCAGGGCGGCCCCAAGACCGTGACGATCCAATCGCGCTAATCGCACGCGTTACAGGATGAACTTGCTCAGGTCTTCATCTTGAGCCACTTCGTCGAGCCGCTGGGTGACATAGGCGGAGTTGACCACCACGCGGCCGGTTTTCATGTCGGGCGCCTCGAAACTGAGCTCTTCGAGCAGGCGTTCCATGATCGTGTAGAGACGCCTCGCGCCGATGTTCTGCGCCGTCTGGTTGACCCGGTATGCATAATCGGCAAGCGACTCGACCGCGTCGGGCTCGAAAGCCAGCTCGACCCCCTCGGTCTGGAGCAGGGCCTCGTACTGCCGGGTGAGAGAGTTTTTCGGCTCCGTCAGGATGCGGACGAAGTCCGCCTTGGTCAGGTCCTGCAATTCCACGCGGATCGGGAAGCGGCCTTGGAGCTCCGGCATCAAGTCGCTCGGCTTGGCGCGGTGGAACGCGCCGGCGGCGATGAACAGGACGTGGTCGGTCTTGACGAAGCCGTAGCGCGTCTGCACGGTCGTGCCTTCGACGATCGGCAGCAAGTCGCGCTGGACCCCTTGCCTGGAGACGTCGGCGCCGTGGGTGTGTTCGCTGGCGACGACCTTGTCGATCTCGTCGATGAAGATGATCCCGGTGTTCTCGGCCAGCGCGATCGCCTGGGACTGCACCTTGTCCTCGTTGATCAGCGCGTCGACTTCCTGCTCGAAGAGGACTTTCCGCGCCTCGACGACGGACATCTCGCGGCGGGACTTGTGCTTGGGGAGGATTTTCTCGAACATCCCCTGAAGATCGATGTCCATCTGCTCCATGCCGGCGCCGCTGAGCATCATCGGCATGACCTTGTGTTCGGTGGTCAATTGGACTCGCCGCTCGTCGAGCTCTCCGGCGGCGAGCATCGCGCGGAATTTTTCTCTTGTCCGCTCGTGGCGTTCGGCGGCCGAGGGGCTGTCTGCGGCATCGAACGACGGCGGGGGCACGAGCAGGTCGAGCAGGCGCTCTTGCGCCCGGCGCTGCGCTTCTTGCTCCACCCCCGCTCGTTCGGTTTCGCGGACCAGGCCGATGGCGTTTTCAACGAGTTCGCGGACCATGCTTTCCACGTCGCGGCCGTAGTAGCCGACCTCCGTGTACTTGGTGGCTTCGACCTTGATGAACGGCGCGCCGGTGAGCTTCGCCAGCCGGCGCGCGATCTCGGTCTTCCCGACGCCGGTCGGCCCGATCATCATGATGTTCTTGGGCGCGACCTCGGGGCGCATCTCCTCGCAGAGCTGCTGCCTGCGCCAGCGATTGCGCACGGCGACGGCCACCGCGCGTTTGGCCTCGTCCTGCCCGACAATGTAGCGGTCCAGCTCGGCAACGATCCGGCGCGGCGTCAAGTCTCGCACTCCAATTCCTCCACCGTGATGTTCGTGTTGGTATAAACGTCGATCCCCGCGGCGATCTCCAGCGATGCGCGGACGATCCGTGCGGCGCCCAGGTCGGTGTGCGCGGCCAGGGCCCGCGCAGCCGCCAGCGCGTAGTTGCCGCCCGAGCCAATGCCGATGATGCCGTCGGGGGGCTGGATCACGTCGCCGCTTCCGGACAGCAGCAGCGTGTGCCGGGTGTCGACGGCGATCAACATGGCTTCCAGCCTCCGCAGAACACGGTCGGTCCGCCACTCCTTGGCCAGCTCGGTTGCCGCGCGCGGCAGATTCGCGGGGTGATCCTTGAGTTTTGCCTCAAACCGCTCCATCAGTGCGAAGGAATCGGCCGCCGAACCGGCGAAGCCGACCAGAACGCTTCCCTCGGCCAGCCGTCGAATCTTCGCGGCATCGGCCTTGACGATCGTGTTGCCAAGGCTGACCTGCCCATCGCCGCCGATGGCCACGGCGCCGTCGCGGCGGACAGTGAGAATGGTCGTCGCGTGAAATTTCATGCCTGGATCCTGCAAGACCGCGCGGAAAGTCCGATTGTGCGAAACATCCCAATATGGCGAAAAATCGCCCGGCTTTCCAGGGCATGGCGGTTGCACCGCGAATACCGCTTATTTCGAAAAAAATCCGGGAATCGAACGCATTTGATGCATGCCTATATCT
>JAMOAF010001115.1 GCA_023621895.1 Planctomycetota bacterium | reverse complement strand
CCGGCGGCAAGCTGTGCCTTCTCGAAATGGACGGGCTGGACGGAACCGTCCACACGCTGATCGATGAGCCCGACGGGCTGGTCCGCGATCCGGACGTCTCCCATGACGGCTGCCGCATCCTCTTCGCCTGGCGGAAATCGATGACCGGCGACGACTATCACCTCTACGAGATGGACGTGGACGACGGCCGGATCCGGCAACTGACCTTCGGCGCCGGCGTGGCCGACTACGAGGGCGTCTATCTGCCGGGCGGCAACCTGGTCTTCAACTCCACCCGCTGCCAGCAGATCGTCGACTGCTGGTGGGCCGACGTCAGCAATCTGTACACCTGCGACGGCCAGGGCCGGTATCTCCGCCGTCTCGGCTTCGACCAGGTGCACACGAACTATCCCCAGGTAATGCCCGACGGCCGCGTCGTCTACACCCGCTGGGACTACAACGACCGCGGCCAGATATTCCCGCAGCCCCTGTTCCAGATGAACCCCGACGGGACCGCCCAGCGCGAGTTCTACGGCAACAATTCCTGGTTCCCGACCACCATTCTCCACGCCCGCGGCATCCCCGGAACCGGCAAGGTCGTCTGCGTTCTCTCGGGCCATCACACCTACCAGAAAGGCAAGCTGGCGATCATCGACCCCACCCAGGGGCAGCAGGAAAACACCGGGGTCCAGTTGATCGCCCCCGTTCGCCCCACGGAAGCCGTTCGGATCGATATGTACGGCCACGAGGGCGAGCAGTTCCAGTATCCCTATCCGCTCAGCGAAACGGAATTCCTCGTGACCTTCAGCACCGAGGGCAGCCGGCAGGGCCGCGCACCGGCCGAAAAACCCTTCGGCATCTACTTCATGACCATCGACGGCCGTCGCGAACTGCTCGTCGCCGATCCGGCCATTTCCTGCAACCAGGCGATTCCCTTGGCCCCCCGGCCGGAGCCGCGCCGCCGTCCCACCCGCACCGACTATCGCGCCGATACCGGTACCTATTACCTACAGGATATCTACGCCGGCCCCGGACTTGACGGCGTGCCGCGCGGAACCGTCAAAAGCCTCCGGGTGGTTGGCCTGGAATTCCGTGCCGCCGGCGTCGGCAGCAATAGCAATCGGGGCCCGGCAGGCGGCGCCCTGGTGAGCACGCCGATCTCCATCAACGGCAGTTGGGACGTCAAACACGTGCTCGGCGCCGCCCGCGTCTACGAAGACGGCTCGGCCTGTTTCCGCGTACCGGCACGAACCCCCGTGTATTTCCAGGCCCTCGACGACAAGAACCAAGCGGTGCAGACCATGCGGAGTTGGTCGACGCTTCAACCCGGCGAAACGTTTTCCTGCGTCGGCTGCCATGAGCCGAAGAACACCTCCCCGCCGCCAGCCTCGCCATGCGCGCCGGGCCGCAGGACCTCGACCCCTTCTACGGGCCGCCCCGGGGCTTCAGCTTCGCGCGCGAAATCCAGCCGATCCTCGACCAACGCTGCGTCGAGTGCCATAACCGCCGTAAGGTGCAAAGTGGACAAAGCACAATCAGCCTCGAAGGCGCCGCTGAGCTCGATTCAGGAAGCCTCAAGCGATGGAGCGACGCCTACAAGGCCTTGGCCGACCCCAAGCTTTGCAGTTGGGTCAGCCCCCAGTCGGCCCCGCCGATGCTCGATCCCTACCACGCCGGCGCCGTCAACAGCAAGCTCATGAGACTGCTCGAAGAGGGACACGAAGGCGTCGAGCTTGCCAAAGAGGAATGGGATAAGCTCGCCTGCTGGATCGATCTGGCCGTGCCATTCTCCGGCGACTACACCGAGGGCATGGACCCGAACCACGTGCCCAAGTATGACCGCTGGCTCGACCGCCGCCGTCACTGGCAGGCGGAGGAAACCGCCAACATCCAATCTCTCCTCCAGTCCCAGGCACAAAACCCCTAGGCCGCCGGCCTTTCGGCCAGCTTCGAACAGGGGCCGGTAGAGGGTATCGCGGAGTCAGCGCTGGCCCAATCCATCTTCCAGGGCGCCGATGATCGTATCGTGCGAGGCGGCCCAAAGCGCGATGGGCCTGACCACCCTGTCGGCAGTCGAGTTTGTGGCACTGTTGTTTCTCATGAACCAGAGAAGCGACGAATAAACGGGCCGCGAGTCTCTGTTTTCAACACACCACGACGAGGCACCGGTGAAAACAA
>JAMOAF010000829.1 GCA_023621895.1 Planctomycetota bacterium | reverse complement strand
TGCCGCTGCAGGAGGCGGAAGTAGGCTAACAGTTCGGCCACTTGTTGGGCGTCATTTTCATCGACGCCGTGCAACCGGACCAGCGGATCCAGCAGCAGCAAGCGGGGCCGCAACCGCTTGGCCGTCTCCAGGAGTCGATGACGGTGGGGCTGGCGGTCCAATCGCAGCGAGGGGGCCGTAATCACGTGGATGTCCACGCCGGCCAGTTCCAAGCCCCGATGCCGGGCCATGCCCTCGACACGTTCCCGCACGACGCTCAAGGCATCCTCGGCCAGGTAGATCAGCACGGGGCCCGGCCGAGGCACGGCGTATCGGCCCAGACAAGCCGTGCCCGTGGCCACGCTGAGGGCCAGATCCAGGCCCAGCCAGGTCTTCGCGCATTTGGGGGCGCCTCCGATCACCCCCACCGAGGACTCCCCCCACAACGGCTCGACCAACCACCGCGGGCCATTCTCTTCCCGAGGGATCTGGTCGACGCGGACCACGGGCAGCGCATCCGAATGAACAACGACCATCGTCACACCCTCCCTTTCTTTTTCGCGGGAGCCGAAGGGCGGTTCGCTTGGTACACCTCCAGGTACAACTTCTCGTCCAGCTGTTCCGCCTCGCGTGCCAGCCCGTGCGCCAACAGATCCGCGCCCATGGTCATCAACACCCGGTAGTTGCCGGCGGCGTGATCGACCAACGTATCCATCAGTTGGGGCGTCATCAGCGACGCGTTACCGGCCTTCGACAAGGCGTGACGCAGGAGCGTCAGCAGCTCGTCCCGCGACGCCGGTTCGGTGTGGAGCCGCGTGCGGATGCGGGTTCCCAAAGGAACCAGATCCTCCTGACGCAATAACTCCAGCAACCGCCCGTCTCCCGAAAGAATCACGGTCAACAGCGACGTGGCGTCGAAGTCGGCACTGGCCAGGATCCGCAGTTCGCTCAGCACGCTCGGGTACATCTCCTGCGCTTCGTCCACCAGTAAGACCGGCTTGACGCGAGTGGCTGCCAGGTGAGCCTTCCAACGCTCCCGCAGGGCGCGAAAACCGCCCCACCGATTGGAGGGGCGGAGCTGGACCGAGAAGATATCGCCCAGCTCCCGATAGAAGTCCGCGCTCTTGGACTGCGGCCGCTCCACCACGCCCACCGTCACGTCGCGCACCGCGGAGAGCCGCTGCGCCACGATCCGCAGTGCCACCGACTTGCCGGTTCCCGACTCGCCGGAGATCAGGGCGAAGCCCCCTTCCTGAACCAGTTGCTCGACACGCCAGGCGAAGCTTTCGATCCGGGCCGTCACCAACAGGGCCTCGTGCGGCAGCTCGGGCGTGAACGGATTCCATTTCAGGCCCCAGAGGGCGAGTAGTTTCTTAGGACTCATGCCTCACCTCCTTGCTCTGCTTGCTCTGCTTGTTTCGCTGAGGGGTTCTTCGGCAAGTAGGCCGGTGGGAGACCCGTGGCCGAGTACTCGGCCAGGATTTGCTTCAGCAGCGGCGGCAGTTCGGCGGGCGATCCCGAGGCATCGGTCCCACTCGCCGTCTCCTCCGGCCGGGGAGGGAGGACCGCGCGCCGCCCATCGGCATTGGCGGCCCGGTCCAAGGGAAACAGGCGGGCCAGAATCGTTCCCTCACGCGGATCCACCAGATCGACCAGGCTCAGGTCCCAACGCGGATAACGCACCACGACGTCCCGAAAGTGACGATAGCGGCTGGGGATCTCGAACCGCACGCCGTCCAGGGGGATGGTGCCGTCGCTTTGCCGCTGACGCCGCTTCACTTCCCGGCGAAACGCCGCCCGCAACGCGTCGGACGAAGGGCTCTCGCGCAGCACGTCGGGCGCGGCGGCGAATCGCGTCGCCGGTGAGCAACCGATCTCGCGGTGCACCCGGCGGTTGTACTCGATTTCCACCCAGGCCTGCGTCGCCTGGTTAAGAAAGTCCAGCGTCAGCTCACGCACCTTGCCGAGCATCTCCAGGAGGCGCCCCTCCAGGTGCGCCCAGAAACATTCTTGTTTACCGTTTTGATACGGCCAAACATAAAGCACCCAAATCGAAGTGCACTAGACCCTCGGCGGAATATCCGTTAATTTCGGTATCCGCTTTGTTGCGGCTAGCGGATTGGCAGCTAGCACGCGAGCACATTGATCAAGGAGGAGAACCATGTCAACATTGCCAGCAAGG
>JAMOAF010000176.1 GCA_023621895.1 Planctomycetota bacterium | reverse complement strand
AAGGTGGTGCTGAAGTAGGTCAGGTCACAGGTTACAGGCGCCGGCCCTATGACCTGTAGCCGGTAACCTGTGACCTTCTCGCGCACGCTACACGAGTTCCCAATCGCGGAGCCACTGGTAGCGTTCTGGCAGGTTGTTCCACTTCGTTGCGGTTGCTTCTGCGAGCCACGCTTGCTCGGCGGGGGTCATGCCCAGGGAGCGATTGTAGGAAGCGCGCGCGGCGTTTGCCACCTGGTGGGCCGTGTCCATTCCCGGCACGACGGCGGTGATCGCATCGTTGGCGAGAACGCATTGCAGCGTGAGGCGGGCGAGCCCGTGTTCGTCCTTGTTCCCCTCGCCCATCGCGGGGCCCTCCTCACCCAGCGGCGGAAAAAGCTGGCCGCCGATGAATGGCTTGATCGTCACCAGCCCCACGTTTCGCTCGCGCACCGACTGGAAGATGCTCTTGCTCCGGTCCGAGGACCAGGCCTCCGGCATCGCCCCCTCCTCGATGTTCTCCTCAGCGATCTTCTGGCCTTTTTCGCGGGTCCGCGCCGTGCAGGGGAAGATAACCATCTCCACTTCGGGAAACGTCTCCACCACGTGCTGGATCCAGGGCCGCGCGTGGGCCGAAACTCCGAAGTGCCGGGCCTTGCCCGCCTCGCGCATCTTCTGAAAGGCCTCGATCCACACGGCGACTTCGCCGTCCGGATGGCCGCCCGCCTGGCAGGCCTGCACGCGCCAGATGTCGAGGTAATCCGTCTTCAGCCGGCGGAGGCATTCGTCGACGTTCTGGATCTGGGTCTTGACGGTGCGGTTGGCCGGATTCCGCGGGCAGAGGCGATGATCGTCGGCCCCGATGATCATCTTCTCCCGGCGGCCCTGGAGAGCCTCGCCGTAAGCCAGGCACTCGGCGGCCGTGGTGATGTCCAGATAGTTCATCCCGGCGTCGATCGCGGCGCTGACGACCGCGGTCCGATGCTTGACCACTTCGGCCGGAACCTCGTCGCCGGGGAATGAGATAAACGACGGTCCGCGGTTTCGCCAGTGGCCGCCGATGCTGATCTCGGAGAGCATCAGCCCTGTCCGGCCCAGAGGGCGATAGCGCATGCCGGGATGGTAATTGAGGATTTTGGGCGAATCCGGCTCGGCCTTCTTCTCCGCGCCCGGCGCGCTCGCGGCCGCCGCGCCGGCAACCAGCAATGCGCCATCGCGCACGAACCGGCGTCTGTCAATTGGCTTGTCCATCGGCGAAACTCCTTGAAAGGGGCAGAAATGATCCAGCGGCGCTCGCCGCGGAGGTTGTTTTGGCTACCGATCCCGCAGGTCTCGGACGGCCTTGACGAGAATTGCCTCGGTCTCGGCGGAATAGAAGCCAACGTCGTCCACCAGGCCGCGGGCTTCAAAACCCCCCTCGGCGACGATCACGGCGTCGGGCACGTAGCCGTCGACCTCGTTGGAATAACCGGCGATCCAGACGCCGCCGGCGCCCAGCGCTTGCTTTACCAGCGGCACGTAGCCCGAAACCACTTCGCCCGACAGGCCGACAAGTGTCATGTCCTCCCCGAATTGCCAGACAGCCAAGGGATGCCTGTGATGCTTGGGTAGCGGGTTTCCGCGCTGCATCGCCGCCAACATCCGCTGAGCATTGTGCGCCATCGCGCCGGACATTTTCGCAAGCTCCTCGGGCGGCGGTGGCGGCTCAAGCGGCAGGTCCACCTCGCCGTACTTCGCCCGCAGCGGCCCCCGGACGGGTGCAAGAGGCCCTTTCGCGATTCGGCAAACCTCGGCCGCCAGGCTCTGCCCCTGAAGGCGGACATTCTTCTCCTGATCGGGACCGCAACGCGGATCGCTGTTGGCGTCCGCGCCGCAGCCCTGCACGAACATCGCTTGCACGCCGGGGTTGCTCGACTCGATCTCCTCCTGGGCAAAGCTGGCGTAGTCGCCCGAAAGCTTCAGGTTGTCGTCTCCGAGTGTCACCGGGTGGCACGCGCAGCCGAAGACGATCGCGCGCAACTTCCCCCCCGGCGCCGTGACGCAAAGCACCGGCACGGCATTGTCCACGTATTTGTCGGCGTTCGGTCCCATGCCGCGGTAGCTGCCGTCCGCATGGTAAAGGCGGCGATTGCGGACGAAGTCGCACTTGCCCGTTCCCCAGCCGAGCGTTGCCGGCTTCAAGTCGGCCATCGCAGCCACGGCCACGTCGGCGATCTGGCCGTAGAGGCGCTCGGTATACGCCATCGTCGTCTCTTTCACTTCTTCCGGCATGGGCACGCGGCTCACGTCGGAGGGCCCGAATATCGGCCCGGAATGCGTGTGCGATAGATTCACTAGAATCTGGCGCCGCTCGAGGCCCGTCGCTTTCACCAGGCGTTCGAACAGCACGTTCGCTTCCGCCGCCCGGAGCACGCACAGATCGAGGGTGATCAAGATGGCCCGTTCGCCCCGTGCGTCCTCGATCGCCATGGCCTTGGCGAACAGATCGTTGAGTTTTCCCGCGAATGGCTTGAACCGCGATTGGCTTCCGTAACCCTGTAGCCAAAGCGGCTTATCCGGCGTGATGCACACGCGGGCAAGGCCGGCGCGAATCGCGTCGGGACGTGCGGTTTCGCCCGCTGCGCCGATGCGGCCCGAATGCGTCAGAATCAGCATCGCCGTCAGCAGGGCACAGAGCAGACGCCTTGACATGGCTGGACTGGGAGTGCGACCGCCCATAAGACCTCCCCTCGAAGGTGAACTTCTGTATCAATCCTGAGGACCGATCATCGTGGACTGACTGTCAGATATTCCCGGCGCCGGCATTCTCGCCGGAGCCTCGCCACCAATTCTCGGGCACCGGTCAGTTGGCGGTCAAGGCGTTCGTGCGCAAAATCGGTGCGGAATTGGCTTGGCAACTGGTAGTTCAGCCGCTGTTTGGGTAATATGGAAAATGCTTTTTCCAGCCTGTCTCCGCGCGATGAAGCACACCTGCCATACTCCGGCCTGGGAGGAAATCCGCCATGTCCCTATCTCGCAAACACGTTCTCCACTGTGTCGCGTTCTGGACCTTGATCGCGCCCGTTGCGGCCGCCGTCGCCGCTGGGGGAGCCAATCCGCAGGCTATTGAGGAGGTGCGGACGGGCAAGCGGCCGGTCGCGCAGGCGTCTTGGTGGGGTTTCCAGCCCGAAGAATCGACCGCCGCGCTCCAAGCAGCCATCGACTCCGGCGCCAAGAAGGTTGTGGTCGAAAAGATGCCTTCCGCCTGGATCGTTGAGCAGATTCGCCTGGCAAGCGACCAGGAACTCTATTTTGAAGCCGGCGTGGAAGTGTTGGCCAAGAAGGGGGCTTTCCATGGCTCGGCCGATTCATTGTTCAGCGCTGCCGGCAAGAAGAATATCCGGCTGATCGGTCCCGGGGCCACCTTGCGGATGCGCCGCGCCGATTACGACGGCAAGGACTACCGGCACGCCGAATGGCGGCACGTTCTGAAGTTGCACGGGTGCACCGGGATCACCGTCGAAGGGCTCACGCTCGCCGAGAGCGGGGGCGACGGGATTTATCTCGGCGCGGGGCCCGGCGGGGCGCCGTGCAAGGACGTGGTGATCCGCGACGTGGTCTGCGATCGCAATTACCGCCAAGGCATCAGCGTGATCAGTGCCGAGAACCTGCTGATCGAACGCTGCGTGTTGAAAGACACCGCCGGCACGCCGCCCGCGGCCGGAATCGACTTCGAGCCGAACTCGGCCAACGAGCGGCTGGTCAACTGCGTGATCCGCGACTCGACGATCGAAAACAACCAGGGCTACGCGTTGCACATTTACGCGCCGAACCTCGACCGCACGTCGAAACCGGTTTCGATCCGCATCGAGAACTGCGTCACCCGGGGCGCCAACGCCCGCTCGGCGAGCATCGTCCTCTCGACCGGGCCGAAAGGCCCCGTAACCGGCTTGATCGAGCTGGTCAATTGCCGGTTCGAGGACGTGGGCACGACGGCGATCACGATCTCCTCGACGTCGCCGCGCGGCGTCAGGCTGCGGATGGCCGATTGCACGCTGGCCGATCCGGCGGATCAGTCGAAGGTGACGGCGCCGATCCTGCTAACGACCCGGCCCGACAGCCTGGAGCCGCTCGGCGGCATCGAGTTCGCCTCCGTCACGGTCCGCGAGCGGATCGAGCGGCCGTTGATCAAGTACGACGATTCGGCGGGCGTGCCGTTGGCCGAAGTCAGCGGAACGATCACCCTCGAGCGCGGCGGCCAGCGCCGCGAGTACCGTCTCAATGAAGAGACGCTGGCCGAGTTGATCCCCGTGGACCCGGCCACGCGGATTCCGCGCTGGCCGCTGAAGAAGACGCCGCTGGCGGTGGCCCAGCCCAGCGCGTTCGCCGGCGGCGCGATTCCGGCCCATCGGCTTCGCGGCGACGCCTTGTTCCTCGTCCCCGCTCAAGCAGGCCAGAGCGTGGCGCTGCGGCTCGCCTCGCAGGCGGTGGGGCGTGCCAGCGGCAGTGCGGTCCCGGTGCGGATTCTCAGCCCGTCGGGCAAGCAGATCGAGCGGCTCTCCGTCGGGTTCTTGCAGGAGGCCGACGCCAAGTTCACCGCCGCCGAGACCGGCGTCTACCGCATCGACTGCCAACCCGGCTCCCACACGGTGCGGATCGCCTCAAGCAGTCACGCGGCGCTGATCGCGTCCGAGTCCGGCCCGCTCCACCTGCTGAACACCAGCGGCGAGTTCTTTTTTCTCGTCCCGGCCGGCGCCCGCCAGGCTGCCGTGCGGTTCTGGGGCTCGGGCGACTTGGAGCGCGTGTCGGCGGCCGTCTTCGATCCTTCAGGCAAACAGGTCTGGAAACAGGACGACATCTCCACCGCGCAATCATGCACGATCCAGCGCAAAGACGCGGGGCACAATGAAATCTGGCGTCTGAAGCTCAGCCGGCCGAAAGTCGGAGTGCTCGAAGACCATTACGTGGAAATGCGGGGGATTCCCACGATCCTGGGATTCCGTGCCGATGGCTTGTTGGCGCCCGTTCAATAGGCAAACACTCTGACCCAAGATGCCCAGCGAGTTATCAATGCAAGCTTCGGAAGAACCTTCTCCGGCCGCACCGCGGCGCAAACGGCTGGCTTTGCACTGGCAGATTCTCTTGGGACTGGTCCTCGGCGGGTCGGCGGGAGTCGCCGCCAATCTGCTGGCCGCGCGCCCCGTTCAGCCGCCGGGCGTGGTCGACTCGCTGGACGTCGACGGCAACCACGTCCATGACCGCCTGGATTGGTGGGCGAGCAACGTGGCCGATCCCATCGGCCGCGTCTTCCTGCGGCTGATCTTCATGGTGGTGATCCCACTGGTCTTCTCGGCGCTGGCCTTGGGCGCGGCGGGCATCGGCGACATGCGGCGGTTGGGAGGACTTGGCCTGAAAACGCTGGGGTTCACCGTGCTGCTTTCGACCGTGGCCGTGCTCCTCGGACTGTTGCTCGTCAACTGGATCGGGCCCGGCCGCCGACTGGCGCCCGAGCAGCAGGACGCGTTGCGGGCGCAGTACTCCCGGGCTGGCGACGCGGCAATCGCCAACGCCAAGCAGGCGAAGCCGCTCAAGGAGGTGCTGCTGGACATCATTCCCGAGAACCCGCTCCAGGAAATGGTCGGGTCGATGGACGCCAGCTCGAAGGGCAACGGGATGCTGGCCGTGATGTTCTTCGCCATGTCGCTGGGCATTGCGATCAACTTCGTGCCCGACGCCTGCCAGGCGCTGGTCGCCTGCCTGGAAGGAATCAACGCGGTCTGCATGGTGATCATCGGGTTTGCCATGCGCCTGGCTCCGGTCGGCGTGGGCTGCCTGGTGTTCGCCGTGACGGCCCGGTTGGGGTTGGCCGTGCTGACGCCGCTTTTGGGGTTCATCGGCACGATCCTGTTGGGCTTCCTGATCCACATGCTGGTGGTGTATTCGCTGGTCATATGGTGGTTTGGGCGGATGTCGCCCTGGGAGTTCTTCGGCGACATCTCCGACGCGATGCTCACGGCCTTCGGCACTTCGTCCTCGAATGCCACGCTGCCCACCGCGCTCCGCGTGGCCCAGGAAGACCTCGGCCTGCCGCGCGAAGTGTCCAACTTCGTGCTGACCATCGGCGCGACCGGCAACCAGAACGGCACGGCCCTGTTTCACGGCGTTGTCGTCCTCTTCCTGGCGCAGGTGTTCCACGTCGAACTCGGTCTGGGCCAGCAGGTCGCCGTCGTATTGATGTCGATCCTGGCCGGCGTGGGGACGGCCGGCGTGCCCGGCGGATCGCTGCCGATGATCGTCGTTGTCATGCAGTCCGTGGGCGTACCCGGCGAGGGCATCGCCCTGATCCTGGGCGTGGACCGCATTCTCGACATGTGCCGCACCTTGCTCAATGTGACCGGCGACCTGGTGATCGCCACGTGCGTCGCCCGCAGCGAACAGCGCAAGATGCCGCTGGATTCGGCCCTGGAGATTTCGGGCGGCGGAGAGTGTTGAGCCGCCTTTCCCCGATCGTCAGCCCTTCCGCAGGCGTTCGACGGCCACGGCAACCGGTGAGGGAGCGTCCTTGGTGGTCCGATCCTGGTGGGCCACCTCGTGCATCGCCTCGTGCAGCGCGTAACAGGCGGTTTCGTAATCGACGCCGGCCAGGTGCGCCACCAGCCGGGTGCCCCGGTCGATCAGCTTCTTGTTGGTCGTTTCCACGTGGGACATGTAGTTGCCATCAACCCGCCCGATGCGAACCATCGTGGCCGTCGACATCAAGTTGAGCACGAGCTTCGCCGCCAGCCGCTCCCATAATTGCAGGGGCGAGTCGGCCAATTCGCAGGCGACGTGGAAAACCGTCTGAACCTGCCGATCGGGCCGGGAAGGGCCGATGCCGATGGCCGCCGTGCGAGCGAAGTGCGGGGCGTGCTCGGCAAAGCCGGCGTCGAACGCTTCCCGAAGCGGCCCCTGCTGGGTGATTTCGCCGCCGACAAGGATCATCGCCAGCCCCGAATCATTTGCCTCGAAGCGCGATGGGTCGCACTCATTGCCGATGACGAACTTGGCGATCTCGGCATTATTCAACCGGGGCAGCCCGTTGCGGATCACCGTGACGACGTTCAGCGACTCGTAGACCGACATTGGCCAGTCAATTCCCCGAGGTTCGCGCCGCAAGACGCGAAACCATGCCTCCCGCGTGCCGCAGCGGGGATTCTTCACAAACGCCCAGCTCCGCGCCGAGACGGCGTCGTCGCACTTTCGGAACGGAGGCAGGCGGAAGGTCGGCGCGCGCTCCGTGGTGTCGGTCAGCACATCGAGCAGAAAGCGGTCGGTCATGTACGTGACCAGGCCCTGCTTGCGATACACGCTTTCTTCCCACCGGATGAGTCCGGCGATCGCCTCGACATTCTCGCGGCGGCGGAGCTGCTCGACGAGCTGCGCGAACATGCGTGGATAGTCTTCCGCCCGGCGTGCCGGCAAGCCGAGGGGGCGGACCGCCTCTGGCGGGGCCCAGCGGCTGATCACGTCGAGCAAGGCCAGCTCCAGCGCGCCGCCGATGGCCAACAACTCGGTGGTCGTGGCCTGCATCCGCGTCGAGCCGGCAATTGCCATCGAGCCCGTAAACAGATCGAGTTTCGTGATCCGCGGCTCTTCGATGACCTCGCGCGAACGCGCCACGTGCTCGCGGAGCACTTCCGTCGGATTGTTGTAGGCAAAGAAGACACGAGCCCCGGCCTCCAACCCCTGCCAGGCGGTGCCGATCACAAACGAAGTCTCGCCGCCTTCGGTGACCGCCACGACGACGTCGCCCGCGCCGACGCCTGCTTCCTTGAGCTGATAGCGGCCCAGATCGGTCGAGTCCTCGAAGCCCTCGACCGAACGGATCAGCGCGTGGTCGCCGCCCGCCATCACGCTGACGAACGTGTCTTCGCGGTTGGGCAAGGTGGCGTAAAGGCTCGGCCACGACGCGCGCAGCTCCTGCCAGAAGGTCCGCCAAGCCGCCTCCAGGAGGATCGCCAGCCGGCCCGTCGCGCCGCAGCCGGTGAGGAAAACGCGCCTCCCGGCGACGATCGCTTCGGTCAGCGCCTCGACCAATTGCGAGAATGCCGGATCGGCAACGATCCGCTGCATTGCCGGCGGGATGTCGTCATCGACGCGCATCAGCGTCTCGATGCCATCGACCGTGCTCTTGGCCATCGTGTCTGACAGCGTCGCCGTCACCGGGTGGGACTGCTCCGTCGGCAGGGCCCCGAGGCGAAAGGCTTTCTCGTTTTCCAGAAACAGGCGTGCTTGCGCTCGTGGCGTGTGCATCGTGCTATGGCTTTCTCTAGGGATGGAGAATGGTGATCATTGATAATCGAGTTCCAGTGCGACCGTTTCGCCGAAAGCCGTGAGCGTGACGGAGCCTGCGTCAAAAGTAGACACCGGCTTGCCGTCGGCCAATACCTTGCGGATCGGCTTGCCCTGCGGATGCCGCACGAAGAGCTGGATCGCGCTGGGCGGGTTGCGCCGGGGCGTGACCAGCCGGGCGGTGATTCGCCCCTCGTTGACGGCTGACTCGATCGTGTAGCTAGTTTCGCCGAAAAACGTCGGCGCGCCGAGCACCTCCACGCGCTCTCCCTGCTCAAACCAGTGCCGCGGCGCGGCCTGCGCCAGCAGCAGCCGGTCCTTATCCTCCCGCACCAGCATCGAGCGGAGCAACCGCAGTTGCTGCATGCCGGAGCGGAGATGCGGCTGGGTGCTCGCGTTCGCGCCCGTCGCCATGTTGGTGCACTCAACGCCCGACCAGGTGTCCCGCGACATGCCGTAGCACAGCGAGCCATAGAACCCCAGCAGGACCCGCTCGACAGCGCTCCGCTCGAGGCAATTGAGCCAGTATCCGTAGGTAAAGGCATGGTCGATGCCCCCTTCGCGCCCGAACGCGCACATGCTCATCAACAGGCCGTCTCGGCGTTCCAGCAACTCGGCTATCAAGCGGAACCGCGCGTCCGTGGCCGGCAGGAACCGGGTTTCCAGAACAATACTTCCGAACAGGGCGTAGTAGCCATGCCCGGAACAGCGCTGCTCGGGCGGGGCATCTTCCTTGCCCCCGGGGGTGTAGGCGGCTCGATTCAGGTACTTGTGCGTTTCGGGCATGATCGGCAGGACCTTCAGCCCCTTGTCTTCAAAAACGGCCCGCGTCATCGATTTCTCGATGTCCTGCCGGTAGCTCGCACTTTCCCTCTCGATCCGCGCCGCTTCGTCCGCCATGCCCAGAGCACGCAGCGACCTGACCGCCGCTTCCAAGCCCATGCAGAGACTCGTATCGGTCACGTAGCTGTAGTCGGTTCCGGGATTGTCGACGCCCACGCGCGAGGAAATCAGGCCGTGGACGACCGAATCCCCCGGGTTTTCCGCCTGGCTCTCCTTTCGCTTCTTGATGATCCAGTCGCACATCCGGATCATGTCGGGGGCCGCTTTGCGCAGCCACGCGTCGTCGCCGGTGAGTTGGTGATGCTGGCTCATCACTACCAGCAAAGTGCCGGTGTCGACGAACCCAAAGTTCACGAAAAAGCAGCCCTCCGGCGAGATCATCGTCGCCAGCGAGTCGAGATAGGTCCGGGCTTCCTGGCTGAAGCCCATCACGCCCAGAGCATTGCAGTACTTCGCCGCAGCGATTCCAAAAACGTCTTCATAGAACCCGGCGCCGTCGTGCGGTTCGTACCGGTCGCCGACCTTGTCGACATCCAGGAACGTGTAGGCCAGCCAAGCGCGGTAGGCGTCGTTGACCCGCTGCTCCGGCACGTTGATCCGGATGCCCTTGTTCAAAAGCTGCTTCCACGAGGCCGATGCCTCGGCCAGTCGCTTGTCGAACTCCTCGCCGGAGCTCTCGGCGGCTTTCTCGCAACCGTCCAAGAACGGCAATTTTCCATAGACGGTCTGCTCGGCGCCGGGCGCTAGATTCAGTTTCCAGGCGGCCACCTGGCGGACCTTTCGCTCCTCCTTGACACCGGAGTCAACGCACCAGGCGATGTCCACGTCGCTCGCGCTGCCGCCCGGATTGGAGACCTTCAGGCGGACAAAAGCCCAGATCGGCTCGTCCGGGCTCAAGCCCTCGGACCAGGCGACGGCCGTCTGCTCATATTTAAGGGCCGAAGCGGATTGCGACGCCGGCTCGAAGTCGGCAATCACGATCGGCAGATACCCCTCCAAGAGGCGCTTCTTCGCCAGCATCCCGCCGCCCGGTCTGCCAAGCCAGGTATCGCCGCTGCCCACCTTGAAGAACGCGTGCCCGGACTTTTCCGCAATGTGCCCGCGCCAGCCATCCACGCGCGACGGGGTGAAGTTCAGGCGGCCGTCGGGCAAAACGACGAACTCGTCGCGATGGTCCTTCACGCTGATCACTTCGCGCGGATATCTCATCGCCGGACCCAAGGCGACTGCCGCTCTCGCCAAGCCGCCGGCCCACGTGGATTTTGCGATCATGGTATCTCTCCTCTTGGTTCAGAAACCGCGCGCGCGCGGCACGCCAGGAACCATCCGAACTACTCGTAATGGAGTTCCAGCGTCACCGTCTCGCCGAAGTCTTTCAGTGTAACGGAACCCGCGTCGAACGACGAAATCGGCTTGCCGTCGGCCAATACCTTGCGGATCGGCTTGCCCTGCGGATGCCGCACGAAGAGCTGGATCGCGCTGGGCGGGCTGCGCCGCGGCGTGACCAGCCGGGCGGTGATCCGCCCCTGGTTGACGGCTGACTCGATCGTGTAGCTGGCATCGCCGAAAAACGTCGGTGCGCCGAGCACCTCCACGCGCGCTCCGTGCTCAAACCAGTGCTGCGGCGCGGCCTGCGCCAGCAGCAGGCGGTCGCCCTCTTCCCGCACAAGCATGAACCGCAGGAGCCGCAATTGCTGCGTCCCCGAGCGGAGATGGGGGAGCGTGGATTGGTTGGCGCCAGAGTGGATGTTCGTGCATTCCACCCCGCTGTAGGTGGTCCGCGACATCCCGTAGGCCAGCGAAGCATAGAGGGCGAGGATCGCCTTCTTGGGCTCGTTGCGCTTGAGCATCTCCAACCAGTAGCCGTAAGTGAAGGCGTGGTCGATCAGGTCATAGAACGTGCAGACGCCGGCGATCAGGCCACCGCGCTTTTCCAACGCGTCGACCAGGAGCGCGGCATGCGGATCGTCGGGGGCCAGGAATTCGGTGTCCAGCACAAGCGCGGCGAAGAGGCTATAGTAGCCCGTGCTCCCATAATCCGCCTTGAGCAGCCAGCCGCGCGAGGCCGGCAGGATCGGCAGGAGCCGAACGCCGTCGTGCTCGAAGACCGAGCGTTTCATGGCCTGGTCGATGTCGCGGCGGTAGGCGGCCGCCTCCGCGCCGATCCGCCGCGATTCCTCCTCCCGGCCGGCAATCGGCAACACGCGCGCCGCCGCCTCCAGGCCGACGCAGAGTGCCGTGTCGGAAAGAAAACTGTAATCCGGCTCGGGATAATCGCCGCTCGGGCGGTACTTGATCAGTCCCCACGTGGGCGAACCGGGATCCTGCCCTGCCTTCTCCTTGGTCCGCCGCGCGATCGTCCACTCGCAGACCTTCACGATTGTCGGGGCGACGCGCGCCAGCCACTCCTTGTCGCGCGTGTAGCGGTAATGATCTTCCAATGCCACCAGCAGGGTACCCGAGTCCGACAGCCCGAAATAGGTCTTCAGCTCGCCGTCCGGCTGGACCAGGCCGCAGATCGAATCGAGGCAGCGCTGGGCCTCTTCCGGGTAGCCGTAAAGGTCCATGGCGCGGCAGGCCTGGATCGCGGCGATTCCCCAGACCAACTCGTAGAATCCCGAGCCGTCGTGAGGCAGGTAGCGGTCCCCCTCCTTGTCGACGTTCGTGAACAAGTAGGCCAGCCAGGCCCGGTAGGCGTCGTTGACGCGTGCCTCGGGCACGCGAATCGCCATGGCCCCGTTGAGCCGCTTCCGCCACGTTTGGGCCACCTCCTCGAAGCGGCGGTCGAAATCCGCCGGCTCGACCGTCTCGATCCCCTCGAACCCGCCGCAGAACGGCAACTGGCCGTGTCCTTTGCGCTCCTTCAGCTCGGGCGAGTCCTTCGTGATCTCCTTGTTCGGGACGATGCCGTCGCGCGGAATCCGCAGGCACATCCGCCGCGTTTCGCCGGGCGAGAGATCAAAATCCCAACTGCCCGTGGGGACCACCCGCCCGCGCGTGCCGCAGATCGCCTGCTGCGCCAGCTCCACGCGCACGGCCGCGCCGGTCGGGTTCTTCATCTCCAGCCCCACGTAGGCCCACAAGCGGCCGTCGGGGTCCATCCCCTGCGACCATGCAAAGATCGTCTGGCGATACTCCACCCCCTGAAAAGTGAACGGAACGATCACCATCGGCAGGTAGCCGCCGACCAGCCGCTTCGAGTCCGGAGGGTTCCCCTCCCCATAACGGGTCTTGGAACCAGTCTTCCCAAACAGGAAATAGAGCGTCGCCTTGTTGTCGGGGTGGACTGACGGATAGGCCTCGGGCTGGCCGGGTTTGTCCATCTGGAGGTTGTTCAGTTCGATCTCACCGTAACGCGTCACGATGAACTCGCGGGCGCTTTCCAGCACGCCGAGCGCCTCGCGGGGCGCGGCGAGCATGGGGAAGTGCCGGGCCACGGAATCGAATGTCGGATCCCGCGGCGCCGACAATTCCGCCTGGCCCACCAGGTCCGGGCCTCGGCTGATTTTCTCCGGCGCCGTCTTCCAGGGTTGAGCGATGCTTGTGCCGGGAATCACCAGACTCCAGGCGGCCATCGCCGCCAGCGCGTGAAACAGGGGCAATCGCAATCGACACGGCGAAAACGGCATGACGGCAACTCCGTGGATAATCCGCGAGCGGGAAAGATCACTTCAGGGGAAAGGCGAAATCGGCGCTCGTCGTGCCGCCCGCGGGCACCTCGAACGGCACCTCCTTGCCCTCGTCGCCGGGCGGGAGCACCGATGCGACCGGTTTCGGAGGAGCGACATCCAGAGAACCGTAGTCGAAGTCCGGCGGCAACACTTTGTTGTCCGCCGAATAGAAGCGGACGCGGTGTTGGCCAACCACCGCCCCGAGACGATCCTCGCCGGCAACGACCAGTTTCAACTCGTAGTGTCCCGAGGCGTCGGTGACCGCCTGCGATCCCGGACCGGGGTTGATGTTTTTCTCGCTCGCCATTGGCTGAAAACTCACGAGCACATTGGCGGTCGGTTTGCCGTTGACGGTGACTGTCCCGGAAACGGGAGCGACCGTGTAACCGTCCCCACCGCAACCGGTCAACACGCAGCCCAGCCCCACTCCAAGCACCACGATCCAACACCATCTGCGCGCATTTTGCATCCGAGAGATCATTGCGTAAACGCCTTTCGTTAGAGAGTCATGCCGGGGGGAGTCCCCCCGGCATCGTCAAAGCCCGACCGCTACCACAGTCGGAGCGGACCCACTTCTCACAACCGCTCTACGGCAGTTGGACGACCTCACCCCCGCTGCGCGTGGCCGCCGCCTCGAGGATCGAAAAGTCGATGTTCGTGGAGATGAAGCGCACCCCGCCGTCCCCAAGGGCGAAATTCAGCCCGCCGGGGTGAAAGCTCGCAAACCCATAATAGCAGTCCCAGGTGTTCGTGGTGCTGCCCGAAATCGACATGCATTTCACAAAATCAGGCAAACCCACGCTGACGGTGGTGGGGCCGACGCCTCCGACGACAAAACCGCCCCATGGGTAGTTCCAGAATCCGCCTCGGCCGAGTTGCGTCTTCGTGGCGTATTCCCCAATCCCCAGCGTATTGGAAAGGCCGTCCCTGACAGCGGAGAAGTTCGCATACTGCAACTGGCTGTAGCCGACCGTGGGAAACATCCCGATCCAGTCCATTCGGCAGGTGCTGGCGTTGCTGCACGCATTGCTGTTGTGCCCGTAGACGGTGAGCGTGCCATTGAGGAAGCCGCTGCGTCCCATGCAGGCCTTGTACGAACTGACCGGGTAGTCGCGAGCCGTCCAGCCGTATCCGGCACTCAGCGCGGCCTCGGCGTCAGGCCGATAGAGCTGGCCCGCGTATTCGTGCGACGGGCAGCTAAACGTCGCAACGGAAGTCTGGACCACGGCCGTTGGATTCAGTTGGACGCTCCTGAGCGAGAGATCGAAACGGTCGTAAAGGGCCCCCTGCTCGATATACGGCAGGATTGAAATGCCCCAAGTCGTATGTTGCCGCGAGACTCCAACACTCATCGCGCCGATCATGATATACCCGGCGGGCATCTTGTTGAACGTATCGTGGTAATTGTGGACCCCCAGCATGATCTGCTTGAGATTGTTCGTGCATTGTGACCGCCTGGCCGCTTCGCGTGCCGCTTGGACGGCGGGAAGAAGCAGGGCGATCAGAATGCCGATAATCGCAATCACCACCAGGAGTTCAACAAGCGTAAAACCGCTCCGCTCTCCTCCAATCTTCCGCTGACGTAATACAACTCTCATCACACTCCCCTCCAGAAC
>JAMOAF010000480.1 GCA_023621895.1 Planctomycetota bacterium | reverse complement strand
CATCACGCCGGCCGTGGCATTTTTGGGAAGGGGCACTTCGACGGTCGACGTTGTCTGCTGATACTCGGCGTATCCGGGAATCGCGAATTCAAAGGAGGCATCCGGGTCGATCAGGGCGATGTCGAGCTTTTCCACGCCCGTGGCCAGGTGCATCTTGCGGAAGTAGGTCTCCATGTCGACCTTGTATGCCCGAACGGTCACCGACTCGATGTTCCGCGACGTGAGCTTGACGAGCGGCTTCTCATCACTGCGGAAAATCCGCTCGGTGGCGACCGTCAGGCTCTTGGCGGTCAGCCGGGCGATCGCCTGTTGGGCCTGAGCTACCATCGGCCCCCAGTCCAGCTTCTTGTACTCCTCGAGCGATTCGGCGAGCCGGCCGAGTTTCTCTTCGAGCGTCGCGGCGATCATGTACTGGCCGCGGGACGCCTCGTCCGACTTGGGATATTTCGACACCAGGCGGCGCCAATCGGCGATCGCCGCATCCCATTTCTCCTCGTCGTGGTTCATCTCGCCGAAGGTGTAGAGAATCGCCGGGTTCCGCTCGTCGAGCGGGTACTTGGCCAGGAACGCCGTATAGAGTTTTAACGCTTCCTCGTATTTTTTTGCCTGCCGGGCGTCCGACGCCATGAGGAACTCGGTGTTGATGATCTCGCGCTGCACGGCGCTCCAGGCTTCGTGGGCCGGGTGTTTCACCAGGTATTCCTGCCAGGTGGCCAGGGCCTCGGGGAATTTTTTCTGGAGCTGGTAGCAGCGACCCAGCAGGTTGCGGGCCTCGGCTACTTCAACGCGCTGCTGGTAGCGATCCAGCGCGAGAAATGATTTCAGGCTGGCGACGGCCTCCTCGTAGCGGCCGCGGTGGATGTAGCTGCGGGCGATGTCCAGGTGCGCGCCGGCGGCCTTCTCATCGCCCGGAAACCGTTTCAGGAACCCCTCCAGAGCGGCTACGCCGAGGTTGAGCTGCCGGTCGTCTTGCGGCTGGGGAATCTGCCAGGTTCGTGACAGGAGGAACATCGCCTCGGCGATCCGGGCGGAAGAAGAGTCGACATGCTCGGCGAGCAGGTCCTGCCAGGTCCGCCGCGCTTCGGCGTGCTGTCCCTTGGCCAGTTCGACCTCGCCGAGGCGGAACCGCACCTCGACGCTCAAAGGGCTCTTCTTGTGGGCGTCGAGAAATCCGCGATAGAGCCGCGCCGCATCGTCGTGGCGCCCCGATTGCTGGTGGCAGCGGGCGATTTGCAGTTCGATCCGCTCCTGCTCGTCGGGTTTCGGGCCGACCTCCAGGGCCTTGGTGTAGAAGACCAGCGCCTTCTCATAGTCGGGCTGCCGTTCCGCACCTTTGACGTCGGCATGGGCGGCCGGCGCCGGAGCGGCAAATGGATCAGCAGCCGGCGCGGAAGCGGCGGGGTTTGCCGCGCCGGGCGCGCTGGGCGGCGCGCCGGGCGGCGCGCTGGGCGGCGCGCCGGGCCGGTCGCCGCGCGGTTTTCCGGTTTGCGAAACGAGCCCTGGCGGATCGAAGTAATCGTCGGCGAACTGGAGATAGATGTCGGCGATCTGCTGTTTGCGATCGGCCGAGAGCAGGTACTCGGCCTGTTTGCGGTAGATCGCCTCGGCCTTGGCGAAGTCGCCTTTTCGGGCGTGGGAGAGCGCTTCGCCGAACTCGGCGCGGCGGAGCCACGTGCTTTGGGGGAACTGCGTCTCGACCTGTTGGAAGGCGGCCACCGCCTCGTCGTATTTCTTGTCCAGATACAGGGCTCGCCCCTTCAGATAGCCGAGGTAGTCGGCCGGGGCGCTTGCTTTTTTGGCTTCCACGTCGATCGCCGCCACCGCCTCGGAGTATTTGGCGTCCTGCATCAGCTCGCGGATCCCGGCGGCGACCAGGGGGGCGTCGGTCGCCGTCGCGCCTGGTGCAGCCGGTTGGTCAGCCCCCAGGACAGGGGCAAGCAACCACGAAGTCAAGAAAAGAGCGAGAAATCTGGCCGGAAACATCGGACGCCTCCTGGTTTTGAGGACAAACGTCGGCGCGCACCCCCGATGCAAGTATAACGGGCAGCCGGCAGAAGCGTTTCCCACCGGCATGGAATATTTCGGCAGGGTTCAAGGCTACAGACCACGAGGCGCCGCGACGGGCCAGGAGACCCGTGCTACGGAAAATGACGGGCCTGGAGACCCGTGCTACGGAAAACGACGGGCCGGGAGACCCGTGCTACGGGAAATGACGGGCCGGGAGACCCGTGCTACGGAAAACGACGGGCCGGGAGACCCGTGCTACGAGCCGTAGGGTGGTCGAGAGCGGACCATCCCGGTGGAGTTGAAACGGCCACTGCACGCCGAAAATCCAACCGTTTTACTCCACCGATTCGGTAGCGCCGCCCCACCGATCGCCAACCACAAAATATGGCGACGGGCCTGGAGACCCGTGCTACGGAAAATGACGGGCCTGGAGACCCGTGCTACGGAAAACGACGGGCCAGGAGACCCGTCCTACGGAAAATGACGGGCCGGGAGACCCGTGCTACGAACCGGGGGGTGGTGTGCACCTGGGTGCAATCCGCCGCTCGACGCTTGCCGCCGAGCGCGGCGGCGCTAGAATGGGTTAGACCAGCGGGGGGGTGCTGGTTGTCGTGCAGGGGAGGTGACCGATGCTCAAGAGCATACTCATCGGACTGGACGGTTCTCACTACAGCCAAGTCGCGCTGGAACTGGGGCTCCAGTGGGCCAAGCGGTGCGAGGCGGTGCTGGTCGGGTTGGGGATCGTCGACGAACCGACAATCCGCAGCCACGAACCGGTGCCGATCGGCGGCGGCGTGTTCCGGATGGAGAGGGGTAAAGACCGGATCGCCGAGGCGCGCGGCAAGGTCGAGCGGTTCCTCGACTCGTTCAACGAGCAATGCGACCGGGCCGGAGTATCCTGCAAGGTGATCGACGAGGCGGGCTTGCCGTTTGCGGAGATTCTCCGCCAGTCGCACCGTTACGACCTGGTGCTGCTCGGGCATGAGACCCATTTTCATTTCGAGACGCACGACAAGGCGGACGAGACCCTGTGGCGCGTGCTGAGGCGCGACTCTCGCCCCGTGGCGATTGCTCCGCCGCAACTCGAGCCGGGCTCGTCGGTGGTGCTCGCCTATGACGAAAGCCCCCAGGCGGATCGCGCCCTGCAAGCCTTTCAGGCCTCGGGGCTGGATTTCGGCGAGGAGGTGGTTGTGCTGTGCATCGGCACAACCGAGGAACAGGCCGGCGGCCAGGCCGAGGAGGCCGTCGAGTATTTGCAGTCGCATGGCATCCGCGCCGCCTCTTGCCCGAGGATGTCTTCCGCGCCCACCGGGCAGATCATCCTCGAAGAAGTCCGCAATCGCCGCGCGCGGCTGTTGGTGATGGGAGTCAGCAAGCACTCCACGCTCCGCGATCTGCTGCTCGGCGGTGTGACGAAGACCGTGTTGCGCGAAAGCCCGGCCCCCGTATTATTCAGCGACTGACGCCCGGCGGCGTGCTTGGTGGGGCGGCGCTGGCTTCTTGGACGC
Source organism: Planctomycetota bacterium (assembly GCA_023621895.1). GTDB lineage: Bacteria > Planctomycetota > Planctomycetia > Pirellulales > Thermoguttaceae > JAAYCB01. The sequence continues at coordinate 6,991 of JAMOAF010000480.1, read as the reverse complement.
GTGAAATCGCTGGGTTCCCGCCAACGGCAGCGGGCCTTCTCGCCGTCTCGCGCCTGGCCCGCTCCGCACCACCCTGCGGGCCGCAATTCAGCGATGCGCGGAGCGGCGCCACCAATAGTAGTATTTGCCCTCCAGATCCGCACGGCTGGGGAACGGGTAGAAAAGCATTCCTTGCTGGTCGCCCACGTAGACGCCCGTCTTGATGCAGTGGTAGGGGAACTGCTGCGGATGGAGCCGATCGACAGTCTTCGTGCGCTTGTGCTCGTGGGCCTGCAACTCCAAGAGGCACTCGCGCAAGTGCCAGAACCGGTCGGGGTAATAGAGCTCGCGAGGCGTCCCTTGCCGCGGATCCGAGGCCAGATCCCCCAGGTCGATGTCGGTGAAGCAGATTCTCGGCACGAAGAGCGGCTTGCCGGGATCGGTGATGAAATGAACGAACTCCGGCGGGTTCAGTTCGCTGGCGATCAATGGATGGACCGGGCAAAGCTCCTGGTAGAGGTAGAAATTGTCGGACAATTGCGGCGGCTCCACCGACGCCTTCAGTTCCAAGACCTGGCCGCGAACCGTGACCAGCCACAGGCTGCCCAAGGCCTCCAACGGCAATCGCTCGAGCACACGGTAGATCGCCAGATAGAGTGAATGCTTTGGCCGTCCGTCCGGGTGGGGCACACAGCGCTGGCTGACCAGGCGGAAATCGAACTCCGTGCTCTCGAAGCCCTCCTTCAGATCGAAGAACATCGCCTGGTCATTGGCGCTCTTCTTGGTGCCAACCGCCAAGTACCTGCCGAACTCTTCCGGCGGCAATTGCGATGCCACCAGCGACTCTGGACTCATCGAAAAATAAAGATACTGCCGCATCGCCACCCTCCCTTGTCCAGCCCCTCGGCTGACCTTCGTGGAGAGCCGCTGCTGGACTTCCAAGCCGCCAATATCAGCCTGACACCCCGTCAACATTATAGGGCCCGAGAAGAAGTTGGCCAGGAAGCGGTTTCAGCGTGTCATCTCGCCAGACCTCCCTGGTTCCCAAGCTGGAGCTTGGGAACCAGAGAAGAGGCTGGAGCTTGGGAACCAGGAGAGACGTTCGACGCCGGGTTGATTGACTGCCTCGCCGGAACGCGTCATCTTGGGGGGTGTTCTTTTTGGAAACGGCAGTGGCGGCCCGCGCGGAGGAGGATTGCCAATGACAAAGCGATGCAAATACCCGTGCATTAAGTCAGCCCTGTTGCTGGCGATGTGTCTTGGCGTCGTGGTCCCGGCATTTGACGAAGCGGATGGTGGCGGCCCGGCGATCACCCGGGACCAGATCGAAGCCGATTGGCTGAAGCAGGCCGAGCTTCGCTTTCCCCCCCGGTCGGAAGAGACGTCGGCTGACGCCGACGCGGCGGGCGGCTGCGACGGCGTGATCGACGGCAAGTGGGGGTTCCACACGGCCAACGAGAAGAATCCTTGGTGGCAGGTTGATCTCCGGCAGGCCGTGAACCTTGACCGGATCGTGATCTACAACCGCTGCGAAAAGGGGATGGCCGAGCGCGCCTCGCAAATCATGATCCTCGTGGGCGACGCGCCCGAGCGGCTCGCGGTGGCTTATCAGCACGGCGGGCAAGTCTTCTACGGCCACAGCGGGGGCGAGCCGCTTTCGGTCCGGTTGGGCGGCAAGCCGGCCCGCTATGTCCGCCTGCAACTTCCCACGACGAGCTATTTCCATCTGGATGAAGTGCAGATTTTCGCCAGCGGATCGGAAGAGAACATCGCTCGAGGGAAACCGGCGACGCAAAGCAGCACGAGCCAGTGGTCCAAGTCGGCGGCGAAGCCGGAGATGGACTGGCCGGGGATCGTCAAGACGACGATTGAGCGGGGCGGCCGCCTGGCGGAGTCGCTTGCCCGGTCGCAGGTCGACGTGGCGAGTTTAAGCGGCGCCCTGCGGCGTGCTGCCGCCCAGGCGGAAAAGCTGCCGGCCGCCGCGGAGGAAGCCTGGCGGGCCTGTTACTTCGATGCCCGATGGGCGATTCGCGACGCGCTCGTCAGCCACCCGCTGCTCGATTTCGACTCGATCCTCTTCGTCAAGCGGGCGCCGACGCAATTTCCCCACCTTTCCGACCAGTGCTACGGCTGGTGGTCGCGGCCGGGCGGCGGCGTGTACGTTCTCGACGGCTTCAAGTCGCCGAGCCCCTCGCTCCGCTGCCTTACGAGCCAGTTTGCCCCGGGCAATTTCGCGCAGCCCGACCTCGATTTCGACGGTCGGCGGCTGGTCGTCGCCTACGCCAAGTACTACCGGCACGTCGCCGAGGTCCAGGACAAGGTCGTCAAAACGAACATGCCCGAGGACTCCTTCTACCACCTCTACGAGATCAACCTCGACGGCAGCCAGGCGCGGCGCCTGACCGCCGGGCGCTACGACGATTTCGACGGCCGCTACCTCTCCGACGGGCGGATTCTCTTCCTTTCGACGCGCAAGGGGACGTTTCTCCAGTGCTCGGCGGAGAACACGGCCAAGACGCTCACGGCGGACCTGCCTGACAGCTATGTCCGCTGCGGCGGCGGCAATTCCCGCCCCGTACCGGTGTTCACCCTCCACGTGATGAATCCCGACGGCGGCGGGATCGCGCCCCTTTCGGCCTTCGAGACGTTCGAATACTCGCCGTCGCTCGCCGCCGACGGCCGGATTCTCTATTGCCGGTGGGACTATATCGACCGGTTCAACGGCCACTTCTTCAGCCTCTGGTCTTCCAACCAGGACGGCAGCAACGCCCAGCTTGTTTACGGCAATTACACCAGGGCGCCGCAGGCCACGATGGAGCCGCGCGAAGTGCCGGGCTCGAACAAGATTCTCTTCACCGGCGCGGCGCACCATTCGATCACCGGCGGGTCGCTGGCGCTGCTCGACCGCACCAAGGGGACCGAGGGCGAGGGGCCGATCACCCGGCTGACACCCGAGGCGCCGTTCCCGGAGACGGAGCAGAACGTCGGCCACTACTACGCCAACCCCTGGCCGCTTTCGGAAGACCTCTACCTGGTGAGCTGGTCGAACCGCCGCCTGCCGCCGCACAGCCGCGTGACCACGGACGAGGCCAACCCGGTCAACGCCCAGGGAATCTACCTGCTCGACCGCCACGGCAACTTGGAGCTCCTCCACCGCGACGCGGCGATCTCGAGCATGTCGCCGATCCCGGTCCGGCGCCGGCCGCGCCCGCCGGTGCAGCCCGGCAAGACCCGGTACGCGGCCTCGGGCGTGGGCCGCTATCTCCTCCAGGACGTCTATTCGGGCCTGGCGGGGATCGAGCGCGGGCGGGTCAAGCGAATCCGGATCATCGGCGTGCCGCCAAAGGTCCAGCCGCACATGAACGTGCCCGCGCTCGGCGTCAGCCGGGAGGAGACGGGCAAGTACGTGATCGGCTCCGCGCCGGTCGAGGCCGACGGATCGGCGCTGTTTCAAGTGCCGTCGGGAGTGTCGCTCTTTTTCCAGGCCCTGGACGAACGGGGCCGAGCCGTGCAGACGATGCGCTCGCTGACCTACGTGCAGGCCGGTGAGACGCTCTCGTGCGCCGGTTGCCACGAGAATCGGGAGACCGCGCCCAAGGCCGCCGCCCCGCTGGCCCTGGCCCGGGGCGCCTCGCCGCTGCGGCCCGGCTGCGAGGGCTCGTGGCCCCTGCGATTCGATACGCTGGTCCAGCCGGTGCTCGATCGCCACTGCGTGAGCTGCCACCGGCCGGGCGGAGAATGCCCCGAATACGATCTGACCGGCGACAAGTCGCACGCGGCCCTGCTCGCCTATGCCGACAACGACCTGGGCAACCTCGTGTTCGAAAAAGACTTTTCCACGCCCGGCCAGTCCCCCTCGCTCAAGAGCAAGCTGCTGGAGTTCCTCGCCGCCGACAAGGTCCACAAGGCGATCAAAGTTGATGAGGAGGAATTCGAGCGGCTTTATACCTGGATGGACACCTACGGCCACACGCAGGGCTCCTTCAGCCCCGAGCAGGAGGCCGAGCTGGTCGAGTTCAAGAAGCGGTGCCGGTTCTTGTTCGAGCGGGGGGAGGAGTAGCGCTCAGCGGCCAGGCCACAATTCACAGCCTGCGAGCTCCAGCAGCCGGCAAGTCGCCGCTCGCCCCGAGAAGTTTCCCGTGGCCACACGCCGGGCTATACTGGGGGGGCTGGGGGCCACGGACTGAGCACAACCGGGAGCGGACAAGACATGAGACAGCGTACGATCATCGCGGCCCTGGCAGTCGTCTACGTGGTGCTGGTTGCCGGGGCAGGCAAGGCCGCCGACTTCTACGTCGCCACCGATGGAAACGATCGTTGGTCGGGCAGGCTGGCCGCGCCTTCGCCCGGCGGCGGCGACGGCCCGTTTGCCACTCTGGAAGGGGCAAGGGACGCAATCCGGAGGCAGAAGAAGCAGGGGCTGCGGGAACCCGTCCATGTCGTGGTTCGGGGCGGGACGTACTACCTGCCGGCGCCGTTTCAACTGACGCCAGAGGATTCGGGCACCGACAAATGCCCGATTCTCTACGCGGCCCACCCTGGCGAGAAACCGATCCTCAGCGGCGGAAGCCCGATCGTGGGATGGAAGAAGCCGGCGGAGGGGAAGGTTTGGACGGCGGAGATTCGCGAGGCACGCAACGGCGACTGGTACTTCCACCAGCTTTTCGCCGGCGGCCAGCGCCGCGTCCGCGCCCGCATGCCGAATGAAGGCTACTTTCTCAACGAAGGCCCGATCGAGCCGCTGGTCGACCGCTCGAAGGCAATGAGTGACCAGAGCGCGAAAACAGGTTTCCGGTACAAGCCCGGCGACATCCGCCGGTGGACGAATCTGGAGGACGTCAACGTGCTCCAGTTCCACTCCTGGACGGCCTCGGTGCATTGGATCAAGGAGCTTGACGAAGAGAACCACATCGTCCGTTTCACGGCGCCGGCCAACTGGCCGACGGGCTACTGGACGAACAACGAGCGGTACTACCTGGAGAACTTCCCCGAGGCCCTCGACTCGCCGGGAGAATGGTATCTGGACCGGGGGACGGGCATCCTCAGCTACTGGCCCATGCCCGGCGAAGACATGGAAACGTGCCAGGTGATCGCGCCCCGGCTCCGGCACCTGGTTCAACTGGAGGGCAATCCGGACAACGGCGCCTACGTCGAAAACGTGCACTTCAAGGGCCTCTCCTTCCAGCACGCCGACTGGCAAGTTATTGACAAGGGCCCGGCGGACGGCCAGGCGGCCTACTTTTTGGAGGCCGCGGTGCTCGCCCGCGGCGCCAGGCGCTGCGTCTTCCAGCAGTGCGAGGTGGCGCACGTGGGAGAATACGGGATGTGGCTGGCCGGTGGTTGCAGCGACAACCGGGTCGTCCAGTGCCATCTGCACGACCTGGCGGGCGGCGGGATCAAGATTGGCGAAACGCAGAGCCCCGAGACCGAGGGCCGGGCGACGGAAAGGAACCAGGTCGACAACTGCTTGATTCACGACACCGGCCACATGTTCCACGCCGGCGTGGGCGTCTGGATCGGCCGCAGCAGCTACAACACGGTCACCCACAACGAGATTTGCGACCTCGACTACACCGGCGTGTCCGTTGGATGGTCGTGGGGCTATGCTCCCAGCTCGGCCCACCACAACGTCATCGAGTACAACCACATCCACCACGTCGGCCGGGCCGTGTTGGGCGACATGGGGGGCATTTACACGCTAGGCATTTCGCCTGGCACGCGGCTCCGCCACAACATCATTCACGACGTCTACTCGCCCGGCATCGGCGGCGGCGCCGGCATCTATCCCGACGAGGGCAGCACGGAGCTGCTGATCGAGAACAACCTGGTTTACAACACGGAACAAGGCTGTTTTTCGCAACACTACGGGCGCGAGAACACGGTCCGCAACAACATCTTCGCCTTCTCCCGCACGGGGGAAATCGCGCGCTACCGGGAGGAAGACCACCGTTCGTTCACCTTCGAGCGGAACATCGTTTACTCCACCACGGGTTATTTCCTGTTGGGCGGCTGGCGGAACGGCAACTACCAGATGCGAGCGAACCTCTACTGGGATACTTCAACGCAGGATCCGGACTTCGGCGACATGGGCTTCGAGGAGTGGCAAGCGCTGGGCCGCGACACGGGCTCGCTGATCGCCGATCCGCTGTTCGCCGCGCCCGACGGCTTTGATTTCCGTCTCAGGCCGGAATCCCCGGCGATGAAGCTGGGCTTTAAGTCGTTTCCGCTGGACGAGGTTGGACTCTACGGCGAGCCCGAGTGGGTGAATCTGCCCAGGCAGATTGTCCGCAAGCCGCTCGACTTGCCGCCGATTCAGCCTCGCGGCCCACAGCCGATCGACGACGGCTTCGAACAGACGCCGGTCGGCCAGCGGGCCGCCTTGGCGGTGACTTCGGGCGAGGAGTCGGGGGCCGCGGTTCGGGTGACGGACGAGACGGCCGCCAGCGGCCAGCGCTGCCTGAAGCTGGCCGATGCGCCGGGGTTGGAGTACGCCTGGCAGCCGCATCTCTACTACCAGCCCCGGCTTCGCAAGGGCATCGCCCGGCTGAGTTTTGCCGTCCGGCTCGACCAGGGCGCCGAACTGATCCACGAGTGGCGCGATGCGTCGGAACCCTATCGCGTCGGCCCGTCGATCCGCATCCGGCCCGGCGGCCAGGTCGTGGCGAACAACAAGCCGTTGATGAACGTGCCGATTGGCCAGTGGGTGCGCGTGACCATCGAGGCGCCGCTTGGCAGCCAGGCCAGCGGGAGTTACACGTTGACCGTGGCCACCCCGGGCGCGGCGCCGGAACGATTCTCCGGGCTTGCCGTGGGCAATCCGCAGTGGCGGACTCTGCGGTGGCTCGGCTTTATCAGCCTGGCGGACGCGAAAACGACGATCTACCTGGACGATGTGAAGTTGGAAGCGCGGTAAACGCCGGCAACGTTCAAGGTTCAATTGATGCGATTCTCCTCAGCAGCAGGCCAGGCCCAAGCTGTCCGTGGGCCGGCGAGGCAAGCGGCGCTGCGTGCA
>JAMOAF010000175.1 GCA_023621895.1 Planctomycetota bacterium | reverse complement strand
CGCGATCGACGCCAGCGTGTCCCCGTTCGGAATCAGCCCGGTGCCTCGCCGCTTGGCGTACCAGAGAAACACCTGGTAGTCGTGCGGCATGATCGTCCCGTAGACCTCCGCCATCGCCAGCCGCGGTGCAAGGTGGTGGTTGGGCCATCCGCTGGCACGATCCCAGACGAGGCCTTCGCTGAGCCGATCCGGCGACCCGGCGCTCCGCCAACGAGCCGGCGCCCAGACCGGGCGGCGGTACAGCCGCAAGGGAACCGAGCTCTCGGCCTGGGCACTGCCAAGCTCGTTCGCCAGCCAGCCGGGCTGCTGCCACAATCGGGCGTCGGCCGTGGGGAGCAGCCACGCATTGGCGAGCCCCAAATCCACGGCCACCAGTATGATCGCCGCGCACTGCGGCCACTGTTTCGAGCCGGAAGTTCTCCCCAAAAGCCACCAGAAGAGGAACGCACAACAGGCCGACTGGAAGAACCCCTGCACGATGTCGGCGGCCGCGCCCCGCGCGTCGAGCGGTCCGAACATCACGTCGGGCGGAACGCCTCGAAACACCTCGGGCGCCCTCAACCAGATGCCGATCGCAACCGCTCCGCCCGCCAGGCTCGCGCAGCCGAACCAGAAAACCGCCCGGCGGAGACGCGCCTTGGGCGCTTTGAATGCCCGATCCCAACCGAAGGCCGCGAGCATGCTCAGCAAGACGGCCGCGAGCGTGAGCAGCTTGGCCGGGTAGCGGAAGTAGATGTAGCCGGGCAGCAGCACGGTCATCAGCCAATAGAGCCCTCCGACCGGCGGGCCGATCCCGATTCCGCCGGAGCCGCCGCCCGAGGCCGCGAACACTTCGCGCGCGACCCAACCGGCGCCAAACCATCCGAAGCTGGCAACGACGGCCAGGACGGCGGACCACGAGAGCCAGACGGTCCGGCAATCGCCCCGGCGAAATCGCGCCGCGGCCAGGGCGAGCACCAGGGGAACAAGCCCCATGTAAAGCGAAGGCACCCAGAGGCGGCCTTCGGCTGGGATTCCATCGGCCCAGCGGTGGTGCGTGGGAAACTGCCGGCCCATGACGTTCGGCCAGAGGTATTCGACCATCCGCCAGGGCCCCACGCTGAAGTGGTAAACGTGGTTGTGGTGCATCGCCCGGTCCAGGTTGCGGCACAACAGGCCGTCGCTCCGGCTTCGCCCCGGGCCGAGGCCGTCGGACCTCTCCACCGAGGCCAGTTCGTAGAGGGTGCGGGCGACCTCGGTGTTGTACCGGCTGCTGTGGCGGGTCAACTCGCTCGAAGGCAGGACCTGGACGGCGGCCAAGACGAAAGCCGCCGCAGCGGAGACGGCCAGCAGGGCCGGGCGAGGCCAACCGCCGCTGGCCGGCGCCGGTTGCGCCGCGCCCTGTTCTTCGTCGAGCCGGCCGGCCCGACGCTTGCGCCGCCAAAGGATGATGGCATACAGGCTTGCCAGCAGTCCCGCGTGGTAGGCCGACTGCGGGTCGCCGCCGAGCGTCATCGCCGCCAGGACGGCGGCCAGCGCCAGGCTTGCCGCGAGGCTGCGGCGGCGGAGCATCCGGTCGGCGGCCAGCAGGGCCAGCGGCATCCAGGCGGCGCCGACCAGGAAAATCACGTTGCAGACCTGGTAGAGAACGTTGCCGCAGAAAACGTACGACAGGGCCGCGACCGTGGCCGCCGCGGGCGAAGCGTTCCACCGCCGGGCGAGGTGGTAGGACGCCGCCAAGCCCAGCGCCGCGTGGCCCAGCACATACAGCCGATACGTCCAGCCATCGCCGCTCGGCAGGGCAAAAATCCACGCCGGAGGATAGAAAAGCGAGGCCGTGGGATTCCCCGCCAGCGGCACGCCGAGATTGTCAAGCGGGTTCCAGAGGGCGGGCGAACCGGCGGCAAGCTGCTGGCCGGTGAAATGCAGCAGCGGATAGTAATAATGCCCTGAATCCCGGAAAACCCAAATTCCCCCATGGAAAAGCGCGCCATAAAACGTCCAGACAAAAAGTCCGGCGACGGACAGCCAGGCTACCGTTCGAACGGGACGCAAGAGGGAACCAGACAACCACGCTCTCACTTGGGATTCCGCCGCGCGATCCGCAGTTGGGCCCGCGCCTGGTCGACGGCGCGGTCGCGAATGGCCATTTGTTCCGGCGAGCGGGCGGGCGTGCCGCGCGCGGCCTTGACGGCCTCCCCCGCCTCGAGCTCGCTGAGCGAGGCAGCGGGAATTGCGCGCTCCGTCAGAAGACACACCCTGTCGTTGAGCACTTCGACGAATCCGCCTTCAATGTAGTAACGCTCGACGCCCCCGCCCGACTCCAGGCGCAACTCGCCGTAGCCGAGCCGGCCGATCATCGGGCTGCGACCCGGGGCGACGCCCAATTCGCCGTCGTAAAGCGGCAGCGCGACGAACCACGCCTCGCGGTCGAGGACGGTCCGTTCCGGGGTGACGACGATGCAGCGAAGCTCGGACATGGCAGCGGTACCAATCGGCCTGTGACAATGATTTCTCGGTCAAACTCCCGCGCGTCCCGCCGCCGGCGCCCGCGCCCGCGACGGCCGGCAACCTAGCGGCCCGTCTCCATGCGTTTGGCCTGCTCCTCGACCTGCTCGATGCCGCCGACGTACATGAAGGCGTCTTCGGGCAGATGATCCCACTTGCCGTCGGCGATCTCCTCGAAACTCTTGATCGTCTCCTCCAAGGGCGTAATTTCACCCGGCTTGCCCGTGAACGGCTCGGCAACAATGAACGGCTGCGAGAGAAACCGCTCCATCCGCCGGGCGCGATGCACGATGAGCTTGTCTTCCTCCGACAACTCGTCCACCCCGAGGATCGCAATAATGTCCTGGAGTTCGCGGTATCGCTGGAGCGTCGTCTGCACCCGGCGAGCGCACGCGTAGTGCCGTGCTCCGACGTATTGCGGATCGAGCACGCGGCTGCTCGAAGCCAGCGGATCGACGGCCGGGTAGATGCCTTTCTCGCTGATCGAACGCTCCAGGTAGATGAACGCGTCGAGCTGGCCGAACGCCGTCGCCGGCGCCGGGTCGGTCGGATCGTCCGCCGGGACGTAGACCGCCTGGACAGAGGTGATCGCCCCCTTGGCGGTCGACGTGATCCGCTCCTGAAGCGCGCCCATCTCCGTGGCGAGCGTCGGCTGGTAGCCGACCGCCGAGGGCATCCGGCCCAACAGCGCGGAGACCTCGCTCCCCGCCTGCGAGAAGCGGAAGATATTGTCGACGAACAACAGCACGTCGGCGCCGGTCGTGTCGCGGAAGTTCTCCGCCATGGTCAGCGCCGAGAGGGCCACGCGGAGCCGCGCGCCCGGCGGCTCGTTCATCTGGCCGAAGACCATGCACGTCTGCTCGAGAACCGCCCGGCCGTCGGCCATCTTCGTCTCCTGCATCTCCAGCCAGAGATCGTTCCCCTCGCGGGTCCGCTCCCCGACGCCGGCAAACACCGAATACCCCCCGTGCTGGCTGGCGATCCGCGCAATCAGCTCGGTCAGGATCACCGTCTTGCCGAGCCCGGCGCCGCCGAACAAGCCCGCTTTGCCGCCGCGGACAAACGGCGTCAGCAGGTCGATCACCTTGATGCCGGTCTCGAAGACTTCGGTTTTCGTCGAAAGCTCCGTAACCTCGGGCGGGTCGCGATGGATCGGCCAGCGTTCCGCCGCTTCCACCGGGCCCCGGCCGTCCACCGGGTCGCCGAGAAGGTTGAAGACGCGGCCGAGCGTGGCCTTGCCGACCGGCACGGTCACCGGGGCGCCCGTGTCGACGCATTCGGCTCCGCGCATCAACCCATCGGTGCTCCCAAGGGCGACGCAGCGCACCCGGCCGCCCCCGAGGTGCTGCTGCACTTCCCCCGTCAGCTCGAGGCGGACTCCCTTGTGCGCGCTGGAGATCTTCACCGCGTTGTAGATCGCCGGCAATCGGTTCTCGGGGTATTCCACGTCGAACGTGGAGCCGATCACCTGGGTAACGCGGCCGATATTGGCTCGCTCGGATCTGCTGGAAGCTGTCGGCATGGCGGTCTGTGGGTCTTCCCTCTCGCTCGCGCGGACTTCCCGCGGGGGGAAACGCGCTGGGTTACTTGTTCTGCGCTTCGGCGCCGCTGATCACTTCGAGAAGCTCGTTGGTGATCTGGCCCTGCCGCGCCCGATTGTAGGTCATCGTCAGGTGGGCAATGATCTGGTCCGCGTTTTCCGTGGCGGCTTTCATCGCCAGCATCCGGGCGACCTGCTCGCTCACGGCCGCGTCCAGAAAACACTTGAAAAGCTTGAACCGGAAACTCATCGGCACGATCTCGGCGAGGATGCTCTCCGCCGAGGGCAGGAACTCGTAGATCGACTCGCCCTCCAGCTCCTCCTCCTCCTCTTTCTCTCCCCCGCGGCCGGCGTCGCCGATCGGCAGCAGCGTCTCCGACACCGGGTACTGCCGGGTGAGACTCTCGAACTTCGTGTAGACGATGTCCAGCCGGTCCAATCCGCCGGCCTCGAAGGCCTCGAGATACCCCTTGGCGAGCACTGCGACCTCGTCCAGCCGCGGCCGGTCCTCGAAGTGCGTGAAGGTCCGATCCGGGTAGATCTTGCGGAAGCGGAGACCGACGATGCCGCGCTTGCCGGACACCTCCAGACGAAGATTCTCGAACTTGCCGCGGAGCTCCTTCCACCGCAATGCGGCCAGGCGCAGCACGCCGCCGTTGTACCCGCCGCAAAGACCGCGGTTGGCGCTGAGCACGAGCAGGGAGGCGCTGCGCGGGTCCGGGCGCTGCTCAAGCAGCGGGTGCCGCGCTTTCAAGCCGCTGCGCGACACGTTGCCGACCAGTTGCGCAAGCCGCTCGGTGTAGGCGCCGGCCGCCAGCGCACGATCCATCGCCCGCCGGAACGTGGCGGTGGAGATCAACTCCATCGTCCGCGTAATCTTGCGGATGTTGCGGATCGATTTGCGTCGCCTGTCGAGTGCTCGCGCTTTTGCCATCAGGGTTCAAGCTCGCCGTTTCAATCGGTTCTCTGTTCTCTCCGCCGCGGCCGGCTACGATTTCTCGGCATAAACCTGCTGGAACTCGGCGATCGCCGCTTCGAGCTCGGCGTTGCGGCCGGTCGCCTTGTCGAGTTCGACGTCCCCGGCCGCCTCGATCTTGTCCCAGAGGCCCTGCTTCTTTTCGTGGATGAATTCGAGGAACTTCTGCTCCCAGTCGCTCACCTCGCCGACCGGGATTCTGTCCATGTGGCCGCGCGTGCCGGCATAGATCGCAAACACCTGGTCGATCACCGGCAGAGGATTGTAAAGCCCCTGCTTGAGCAGTTCGGTCATGCGGTAACCGCGATCGAGCCGGGCTTGGGTCGCCGGGTCGAGTTCGGTCCCCAACTGGGCAAACGCCTCCAGCTCGCGAAACGCCGCCAGGGCCAGCCGCAATCCGCCGGCCACCCGCTTCATGGCGGGCACCTGGGCCGCGCCGCCAACGCGCGAAACGGAAATCCCCACGTTCATCGCCGGGCGCTGGCCGGCGAAAAACAGGTCCGGCTGAAGGTAAATCTGCCCATCGGTGATCGAAATCACGTTCGTGGGAATGTACGCCGAAACCTCGCCTTCGAGCGTCTCGACGATCGGCAGCGCCGTCAGCGAACCGCCGCCGAGCCGCTCGTTGAGCTTGCACGACCGCTCCAGCAACCGGCTGTGGCAGTAGAAAATGTCGCCCGGGTAAGCCTCCCGCCCCGGCGGCCGCCGCATCAGCAGCGACAGCTCGCGGTACGCCACGGCCTGCTTGGAAAGGTCGTCGTAGATCACCAGGGAATGCTCCCCTTTGTGGGTGAAATGCTCGGCCATCGCGCAACCCGCGTAGGGAGCCACGTATTGCAGCGGGGCGGGCGCGCTGGCCCCCGCCAGAATGACCGTCGTGTAGTCCATCGCCCCTTGCTCGCGGAGCGCCTCGATCAGGCCGGCGACCGTTGATTCCTTCTGGCCGATGGCGACGTAGAAGCACTTTACGCCGGTCTGCTTCTGGTTGATGATCGTGTCGATGCAGATCGCGGTCTTGCCGGTCTTGCGGTCGCCGATGATCAACTCCCGCTGGCCGCGCCCGATCGGCGTCATCGAGTCGATCGCCTTGATGCCGGTTTGCAGCGGCTCCTTGACCGGCTGCCGGTCGGCGACGCCGGGAGCCGGGGTCTCCACGGGCCGGCGGTGGCTGGTGGCCACCGGCCCCTTGCCGTCGAGCGGGTTGCCCAGCGGATCGAGCACTCGGCCGAGCACGGCGTCGCCGACCGGCACGCTGAGCAACTGGCCGGTGCTGCGGACCTCGTCGCCTTCGTTGATTTCCAGGTATTCGCCGAGAATGATCACGCCGACGCAGTTCTCCTCGAGGTTGAAGGCCAACCCGTGGATTCCGCCGGGGAACTCGACCATCTCGCCGGCCATCACGCCCGACAGCCCGTACACTCGAGCGATGCCGTCGCCCACTTCCAGCACGCGGCCGGTCTCGCGAACGTCGATCCGCGATTCGTACTGCTCAATTTCCTGCTGGATTACGGAAGCGATCTCGTCGGCTTTGAATTTCATGCGCGCTCCTGTCTATGATCCGTTGCCTCGCCTTTTCGAGCTGCGTGGCGATTGAGCCGTCAAACACCGTATCGCCGACGCGAACGACGGCTCCTCCAATCAATTCGGGATCGACCCGCCAGTGAACGACCGGCTCCCCCTTCAGCCAGCCGCGCAGGCTTGCGGTGATCGCCCTGGCCTGCTCGCCGGGCACCGGGGCGGCCGTGACCAGTTCCACGGCGATCCGCCCGCGAGCCTTGTCGTAAAAGGCGCGCGCCTGCCGCTGGATCGCCCTCAGGCAGTCCAGCCGGCCGTGGCGCGAGACGACCTTGAGGAACTTGAGCATCAGCGGCGAGCCGTGCGCTCCGAGCGTCCGGTCGAGAATCCCCACCTTCTCTTCGTGGGAAATCAGCGCGGATGCGAGCAACCGCTCAAACTCCGGCTGGCGGTCAAGCACGTCCGCGATCAGCGAGTCGAGTTCGGCGAGCACCGACTCGGTGGCGCCGGCGTTCTCCGCGGCCTCGAACAGGGCCTCGGCATACACGGCCGCCACCTGCTCGGCTCCGACATCCGGAGTGAACCTGGCGGCAAACTCGGCATCGCGTGCAGTGGACTCTTCAGCCATCGTCTCGTCGTTTCCACTCAGTTCTTACCCGGCTCAAACCTGGAGAACTCGGCCACCGCCTCGTCAACGAGCGCCGAGTGGTCGGCGGGAGTGAGCTCCGCCCGCACGATCTTGCCGGCAAGTTGCACGGCCAGCGTCGCGCTCCGACTGGCCAGGTCTTCGAGCGCGCCGGCGGTGGCCAGTTCGATGTCGGCAATCGCCCGGCGCTTCTCCGCCTCGGCCTCGCCGCGAGCGCGCTCGACGATCTTCTGGCCGGCCTGTTCCGCTTCGCGCTTCGCCTTCTCGATCATCTGCCGGATTTCCGCGTCGGCGGACGCCAACTTCCCCTGGTAATCAGCCAGCAGCGACCTGGCGTCCGTGTTGGCCTTCTCCGCCGCCGCGATCTCGCCGGCAATCCGCTCCTCCCGCTTGTCGAGCCCGTCGGCGATCGGGCCCCAGGCGAACTTGCCCAGCACGAACAGCAAGGCCACGAACACCGCGCCGCTCCAAAGGGCCAGGTCGGTCTTCCAGTCGAGCGGGTTGAGGTCGGGTTGGCCGTGCCCCGCGCCCTCCGCGGGCGCTTCGCCGCCGGCCGTGCTCGCCACGTGGCCGCTTTCGGCCGAGCCGACTGCCTCCGCTTGCAGCGCGCCGGCCGGCAAGCCGGCGGCCTCGCCGGCGGCCGCGGCGGCCCGCCAAACGCCCAGGCAGGCAACCACAGCGCCAAGCACCAGCCCCGAGCGTATCGCCCCTCGCATGAACATCGTCGTTTGAACCTCAGCGTGGAACCATTGCCGTTGGCTCGCAAGAGCTTTCGGCATCGCGCGAAAATCCCGATTTCCCGGCAATCCAGGCCGGCGCCGGAGGCCGCCCTGCCCTGCCCCGTCAATCGCCCAGGAAAAGCGTCAACAGGCAGACGATCAGGCCGAAAAACGTGGCCCCTTCAATCAAGGCCGCGGCAACGATCATTGCCGTATTGATGTTCCCCGCGACTTCCGGCTGGCGGGCCATGCTCTCCACCGCCGAGGAGCCGATCTTGGAAATGCCGTAGGCGGCGCCGATGATGATCATGCCGCAGCCAAACGCGGTGCCCAGGTAGATCAGCGCGCTGCCGGCGGCGCCGCCGCCCGCCGCGCCGTCGGCGGCCAAGGCCGGCGTCGCGCAGACGAGAAATGCAACACTCATCACGGCGAGCACTGCTAGCTTGTTCACGGGTTAACTCTCCTTGATGTAAAGCGTGGGAAGTTGGACTGTGCGGCACGGCGGCCAAGGCCGAACGCTAGTGCTGGTGGATCGCCATGCCGATAAACAGCGCGGACAGAAACGTGAAAATGTAGGCCTGGAGAAAGGCCACGAACAGCTCGAGCAAGCTGATCGCCACGGCGCCTCCCAGGCTGCTCACGGTGACTCCGAGCCAAAGGATCACCAGCGTGTGCGCGGTGGCCGTGATGAACGAAACGATTACGGCCAGCACCAGGTGGCCGGCAAACATGTTCGCCAGCAGACGCACGGCCAGCACGGAGTGTTTGATCAACAGGCCGACCACCTCGATTGCGAACAGCATCGGCCTGAGGAAAATCGCCATCGGCCCGGGCAGTTCCATGGGGGGAACCAGCCCGGTCCAGAAACCCACTCCCCCGTGGGTCCGCATGCCGGTGCCAACCGTCATCGCAAAAGCGCACATCGCCAATGCGCCCGTGACCGACAAGGCCCCGGTCGGCGAGCCCATCCAGGGCACCATCCCAAGAAGGTTGCAGAACAGCAGGAAAAAGAACAAGGTCCAAAGAAACGGCAGGAACCGATCGGCGTCCTTCCCGCCAATCGCTGGCCGGGCAACCTCGTTGCGGATGAACAGCAGCATCGACTCAAGCAGATTCCAAATCCGGCCGCGCGGCGCCTCGCCCCCGCGCATCCGCCGTGCCAGCGGCACGAAGATCAGGATCATCAGCAGCGCCGCCATCGCTTCCAGGACCATGAACTTGGTGACCTGGAACCCCAAAATTCTCGGCAACTCCACGTGCCGCCCAAACGGAAAATGAAAACCGTGGGCGTCTTTCACGTGGCCGGCTATCTCGCCTAGATCAAACATGCTCGGACGGCTCGCTTGGACCAGACGGGTCAGAATCCCGCATCGCCGGTCGCATCGACACAACGCTCAGGTAGACCTCGATCGACAACAGTGCCGGGTAAAATACCAAAAGATATAGCAAGATGCCCGCTTCTGCCAGCGGCTTGACCGAAATTTGCAGAATCACGCCGCCCAGCAGAGGGACTCCCATCCTCGGCAACATGCCACCTAAGATACGCACAAACAACAACTTAGGCCCAGGAAACGCCGCGTTCCAGGCCATCGCCAACAGCCCGCCGGAAAAACACAACAGTCCACCCGCCGTCGCGGCAGCAACTCCGTTCGGACCGCTGATCACCCACGCAACGAGCGAGACCGGAAGCAGAATCGCCACCATCGCGCCGTAAAGCAGCAATCCGTGGCCAAGAAAGCCGCCGTGAACCACCCGCAGCAGAAGATCGCCTTTCGGCTTCACTCGTTCGTGTCCTTCTCGGCTTGGCGGTCTTTCTCACTGATCCGCCTGGCAAATTGCACCAGATGGATCATCCCCGCGGTCATCCCGAAAACCACCCCCAAAATCAAGAAAACCATCACCGTGCCGAGTTGCCGGTCAATCCAAAGACCGGCAATACCGGGAAGGACCATCTCTAGCGCGATCGACGTCAACTGGGAACTCCATCCCCAAGCCCTGGCGATCCTTGAGCGCTGATCATCTTTCGATTCCACCCGGTTGACTTCCTCCTGCACACCTCCTGCTCCAGGGACCCAGACAGCGGACGGACACGCTCAGAAAAGCAGCGCCGATTCACCGCCCTCTCGACTCGTAGGTTAGTCTCCGCCGGACGCGAGGTCAAACGGTGGGCAACCGCGCACGGCCGATTTTGAATATTTCGGAAATGGCCGAACCCGAGGTTTCTGACAGGAACACATGGCGCAAATAACCCCCCTATGTTCGGGGGTTATGGCGTTTTTTCAGATCCCTGGCTAGCCCTTGACGCTCATCACAAACCCTTTATAGGCATTGGCTTAGATCATTTGATTTTTCACTCACAATTGAGACGGACGACGCCAAACCGTTGCAATTTATGGACCAAGACAGTAGAATCGGACTTAATGGAACTTTCCGTCTCACTCGAACAAATGTCATCGAGCACCTGCCAGACGGGCATGTTGCTGCAAGGCTGTGTCGGTGCCGCTTTTTGCCCCTCGTTCGGGCGGGTTGCCCGGAGTGGGCGAGCAAGGAGCCGGGGGCCCCGCAACGGGGCGCTCGTAGCCCGCGTGGGCCAAAATCGCGGCCCTCACACGCGGAGGCTAGAACCGATC
>JAMOAF010000328.1 GCA_023621895.1 Planctomycetota bacterium | reverse complement strand
TGTAGACAATGTGGACAAGTACTTTGGCCAACGATTCAGACATGCTGTTGGCCTCTTTATTGGGGCCGCCCCGTTAACGCTCGGCAGGGTCTGAGGCGGCTGTGTCGCTGAGCGGCTGATTCGCCGGTTTTCCAGCGTCACCGCAAGTCCAGCGCCGAGTCCTGGGGGAATTCGCGGTATTTCACGACGCCGTCCCTCCAGTAGTGGAGCTTGACTTTCAGCGTCTTTTCGCCGCCGGTTGCCGCGTCGCCGAACAGTTCGGCGTATGGGCCGAGCGGCGTGACCAGGCGGTTGTGAAACCTTGCCTGCACGGTTTCCGTCACGTCGATCTGCCCGGCGGCTCGCTGGAGGTTCGTGTACGCTCGGATCTTCAGCGCGGTCGCGTCGCAGATGTGGGAACCGGCGTTGTGCAGGACGAAGTCCACGTGCCTGCCAACCTTGCCGGGCGGCAGTCTGAGGACGAACTCGGCGGTGCCGCACGGGCCGACCGCAAGGTCCTTGGTGTTGAACGTGCCCAGGACCTCGTGCCGCGTGCCGTCATGCCAGCAGGTCACGCGCAATTCGACGCCGTTGCCCAGGTTCGAGAACAACGTGCCGCAGAGCGCGACCTCCGTGTTTTGCGCGCCGGCCGAGGGAGTCCAGCGGAAAACGTTGTAGCGCGCCGTGTCGGAAACGGGGTGGGTGTACAGGAATTCGTTCCGCTCGGCGGCGGAAAGCACCTGGTCGAACATTTTTTCGGTGTAATGAATCCGCCAGGCGTCCTCCTGCCGGTCGCTGGGGGCATAGTCCGAGACGAAGCCGAGCTGGTCGCCCTGGTTCTCCAGCCCGTAGGCGTAACCCAGCGGCGAGCCGAACGCCTTGAACTGCGAGCTGAGCGGCTTCACATCGCCGGCCGCGGCGGTGGACAGCAGCCCGCCGTTGCCGCAATTGTAGAACGCCCAACGGCCGCCCGTGGCGTCGGGGTATTCCGCCTCGAGGCCGGTCTTGCCGCCCGGGTTGACGTAGTCGGCCGCCAAGTCCGCGAGAAGATCACCGCGGATTTCGAACATCGCTTCGAGGTCTCCCGCCGCGCGCGGCCCGTAGATCGCCTTCTGCACGTGGGCGTTGACAAACTGGTTCGGCCACGACACGAGTTCGTCGTCCATCAGCCGCACCGGCGACGTGTCCGCGAGGTCCGGCACCCGGAAATAGACTTCCTGGCCGCTGGGGTCGATGAACTCGGTCAGCGTGACGGCGACTTTTTCGCCGCTGCAATCCTCGGTCAGCCACGCCTTGGCGACGGCCTTCAGACCGCCGGGACGAATCGAATCATCTCGTATCGGCGCGCCGAGGGAAGCCGGATCGATGACGAGATTCCGCGGTTCGGGGCATTTCGCGAGCAGTTCGGCGTTCTGGTCCTTGCCGATGCAAAAGACCACCGGTCCGCGCAACAGCGCCACGCGGCCGTCCTGGACCGCTCGGCCGCGGAGCAGCCGCCAGGCCATCGGCATCGAGAGTCTCACCACGTCGCCGTCCTTCCATGCTCGACTCAAGACGTAGCAGCCAAGTTCCTGTCTCAAGGGATCAATGGTCACGGGGGCTTCCTCGTTCACGCGGAGCGTGATCGCCCGGCACCAGTGGGGCGTGCGGAATTGAATCGCCAGCGCCACCGGGTCCGGGTTCCGGGTGGAGAAGGTCAGTTTCACTTCGCCGTCGTTCGGGTAGGCGGTTTCCTGGAGAAGCGTGACGGTCTCGCCAGCCACGTCGAAGGCCTTCTTCGAGTTGGTGAACAGGTTCAACGCGATGCCCCCTTGCGGCGTGCGGTAATAGACCTTCTGCGGCAACTCCGCCACCGCCCGGCGGTAATTGCCGCAGCAGCAGAAGAAGTCGCGGGTGTCGTACCGGCGGTCCCCGGTAAACGGGGTGAAGTAGCGGATCCAGCGCCCGTCGGGCGAATTGGCCGCCAGCAGGGCGTTGTAGATCGTCCGTTCGAGCAAATCGCCGTAGCGCATGTCGCCTTCGAGCCTGAGGAGGCTGTCGATCCATCGCAGCAGGTACGCGGTGACGCACGATTCGCCGATCGCTCCACGCCCGTTCTGGTCGTAGGTGAATTGCTCGCCGTCGGAGCACGAGCCGGTGACGAGCAGGCCGCCCTGGCCCTTCTTGAGCAACTCGTTGCGCATCAGTTGG
>JAMOAF010001033.1 GCA_023621895.1 Planctomycetota bacterium | reverse complement strand
CCATCAGCGACACCTTCCTTGGCGAGGCCGGCGTCCTTTTCTACCTCACGGTCGCGGTATCCACTGACCCCGCCGAGGTCGGGTTGGACACTGCCGAGGTCGTGCAGAAGGAGGTCGCGTTCCACACCTCCGGATTGGCTTCGTCGGACGGAAAGACCTCGCTCGCCCATGCCGCTTTGGGCGCCGTCATGACGCTGGTCCGCGAGCCGCAGCCCTTCCTGGCGGTCTCCCCCGCCACCCGTGACGTCCCGGCCGCCGGTAGCCAGACCTCTTTCGCCGTCGAGAACGCCGGCAACGCCGATATGGCGTGGACCGCTGAGCTTGTCGACAGTCCGGCGTGGCTCACCATCTCCAGCGGCGCGACCGGCTTCAACAGCGGCACGGTCGTCGTCGACTGTCAGCGCAACACCGCGGCCGCGTCTCGCACCGCGACCGTCCTTATCGATGCGGGCAACGCACAGGGCAGTCCCGCGACGGTGACCGTTGTCCAAGCGGGTGACACCACGCCCGCGCTCGCCGTATCGCCGTCCGAACTCATGCCCCCCTATTCCAGCGGGATCGCCGATATTTCTATCGAGAACACGGGGAACGGTACGCTGAACTGGACCGCCCGCGTGGTCGAAGGCATCGACTGGCTGGCCATCGCGTCGGGTGCGGCGGGTTCCGGCAACGGCATGGCGACCGTCGCCTACCAGGCCAACTTCACGCCGGCGTCCCGGACAGGGCGCGTCGAGATTGCCGCGCCGGGAGCGGCTGGAAGCCCGGCGTACATCTCTGTGGTTCAGGCGGCCCCGCCCGTTTTGTCCGTGGCGCCAGTCACACAAACCGTCGGCGCGCCAAGCGCTGCCATTGAATGCACCGTGGCGAACCTCGGCAGCGGGTCCATGGCCTGGAGCGCCGAGGTCATATCCGGGGTGGAGTGGCTCCAGATCACGTCGGGCGACTCCGGCGTCAATGCCGGCGTCATCGCCTTGGCCGTGGCCGAGAACACCGGCGAGACGGCCCGCAGCGGACTGGTGCGCGTCCGGGCCGACGGCGCCCTGTACAGTCCCGTCGATGTCCAAGTCACCCAGGCCGCCGTCAACATCCCGGCGCTGTCCGTCCTGCCCCTGCAACGAAACGTCTCCCCGGAAGACGGTTTCACGGAGTTCACGGTGGCCAACCTGGGAAGCGGGACCATGCTTTGGCAGGCGGCCCTGGTTTCGGGCGAGGACTGGGCCTCCATCACCTCCGGGGCTTCGGGCACGAACACGGGAATCGTCGAAGTGTCGTTTTCCGCCAACGCGAGCTCGGCGTGGCGGTCCGCCGTCGTGCGCGTCAGCGCGGAGGGCGCCGAAGGCAGTCCTGTTGATGTCACCGTTACCCAGCGGGCCGCGGAGACGGTCCGCGTCGGCGCGCCCAATGGCGGCGAGGACTGGTGCCGCGGCAACGAGTACACCATCGAGTGGTCTACGGCCGAGGCGGAGTCCAAAGCCGTGAAGTCCGTGTCCCTCGTGCTGCTCAAGGGCGGAAACGTGCTGCGGTTCATAGCGCTTACGGTCGCCAACACGGGGTCGTACACCTTTACAGTCCCGGCCGACCTCGAACCCGCCGACGACTACAAGATCCAGGTCATCGACGTAGAGGATGCCGCGGCCCACGACGAAAGCGATGGCTGTTTCAGCATTTCAACGCGACCCGCCGTGCCCGCCAACCTCGTGGCAAGCGACGGGTTGCCCAACGCCGTCTATCTGAGCTGGGACCCCGCCTTTGAGGCGGACCGGTACGAAGTGCTCCGTTCAGAACAGGAAGACCCGCAGACCGCGGTCCAGATCGGCGTATCCGAATCCAACTCCTACGAAGACCATTCGGCGGCCGCGCCTGGCGACCTGCTCCCCGGCTGCTCGGGACTCCTCGAACGCGAGGTCCGGTATTTCTACTGGGTCCGCTCCGTCAACGTCTGCTGGACCAGCGAGCTCAGCGAGCCGGATGACGGCTATCGCGGGAAGGACGTCCAAGATCCCAAGACGGGCACGATTATTGAGCGCGCCTTGCCGTCGCCGCTGAGCCAGGCCACATCCAGCAGTCCGCTGGCGGTGCGGCTCTGCAGCGAGGAAGGGATTGACTTGGCCACGATCAGGTGCGCCGTGGACGGCGTCGAGTCCCCCCATGGCGCTTTCGAGTGGATTC
>JAMOAF010000778.1 GCA_023621895.1 Planctomycetota bacterium | reverse complement strand
GAATTCTTCGCGCTCGTCAGGTCCTTTAATTGGCCGGAGAGGGTCTCAAACCGGGATTCGAGCTGGTCGAGTTCCTCGAGGGCCTCCAAGTTGACGTTGCCGAGATTGTTGATCTTCCGCCGCAGCTCCTCGATTTCCTGCTGGACGCGTTCCCGCTGCTGTAGCTCATCGCCGGCCGGCTTCCGTTCGAGTTCGGCCAGCTCGATGCCGTAGTCCTCGCGGAGGCGCGCGGCCAGCGCGGTGCGCTGGAGCCGGACTTCGTTGGCGCCAAGCTCTTCGGCATGGATTCTTTCCTCGAGTTTGTGGACCCTGTTTCGGCTTCGTTGCGCGAGCGCCTTCAGGGAGGCCCGATGCTGCTCGATTTCCTGCCGCTGCCTGACCAGGCCCGCCGTCTGGCGGATGAATTCCTCCTTGCGGAGGTAGAGTTCCGCCACGTCGGATTCGGCCCGGAGAGTATTTCTCTGCGACTCGGCCAACCGGTCGAGGCATTGCTGCAATTGCCGCTGGTTGTCTTCAACCGCTCTTTGGCGTTCGAGTTGGCTGTCCTGAAACTGCTGCCTCCGTAAGCGCAGGCTCCGCAAATGCTCTTCGCTCTTGGCCAGGCCGACTTTCACCTCGGTGATCTCGCGGGTTCGAACTTGCCGGTCCGCCTCGAGCCGGTCGATCTGTTCGCCGAAGCCGCTGATGCTTGATTCGGCGGCGGCGACCTCGTTTTCAGCAAGCGCCCGTTGGCTCCGCGCCGCGGCGAGGGCCTGTTCGGCCTGATCGCAGCCGCGGGCGAGCGTCTCGAGTTCGGCTTGGGTTTCCGCGTGCTGCCGCTCGATCTGGCGCCGGCGTTCTTCCACGGCCGTGATCTGGTGGCGCTGCTCGACCACCGCCAGGCCGGCCTCGTGTTTTTTTTCGGCGATTCCGGCGAGCTGCCGGCGCTGCGAATCGATCTGCGACTGGAGTTCGGCGGACTCGGACTCGGCCTGGCCGATCTGGGCGTCGAGCTCGGACAACTGCGCCTTCAGCGCGCGGAGTTCGCTGCGCCGGGTGATCTGCCCCGCGGCCCCCTGGCGGGGCCCGACAACCAACGTTCCGTCGGGCGTGAGCACCTCGCCCCGGAGCGTGACAAATCCGCAGCCCGGCCCAACCATCTGCGCAAGGGCGACCGCGTCGGGCAGTCTCTCGACAATCCACGTATGCCCGAGCAGGCGGCGCGCCAGCGGGACAAACTCCGCCGCTGTCTGCACGAATCCGTCAGCGCGGCCGAGCACGCCGGGTCTCCCTTCCAGGTCGAGTGTCTCGGGCGGGTTTACCGGCGCGGGGTCGTCGAGCCAGAGAAAGCCGACCCGGCCGGAGAACTGGGCAGCGTCCGACTGGAGGTAATCGATCAGCTCGCGCCCGCCGGCAACGGCAACATGCTGCGCCTTTTCGTTCAGCACCGCCTCGATCAGGTGGGCGGCTTCGACGCTGACTTCAAACAAGTCGGCGACAAGCCCCCGAACGCGGGAAAAGGGACCGGCCTGGGCGCCGCGCGCTCGTTCGAGAACCTCCTTCACCCCGGGGCTGAGCCCTTCATGGCGGCGGACAAGCTCTTCGAGCACGGAAGCCCGCTCGGAAATCGCGCTTCGCCGCTGCTGGAGGCGGACAAGATGTTCGCGGCTGGTTTCGTAGTCCGCGCGGAGCCGGGCGACTCGGGCCTCGGCGGCGGCCGCCTGCCGGTGCCACTCCGCCGCCGCCGTCTCCAGTTCCGTTTGCCGTGCGATGAGCGTCTGGAGCTCGGCGTCGAGCTTCACTCGCTGGTCCGCCAGTTCGGCCAGCCGCCCCTCGCATCGCTGCCGCGACTCGGCCGTGGCGGCGACCCTGCTTTCCAGCCCGCTGATCTCGTTGCCGAGGGCGGCCGCCGCACGGATTTTCTCCATCAGCAGCGCGCGGCACTGCTGCGACCGGCCGCGGACCTCGTCGAGCCGCGCGTCGAGTTCGGTCAGCTTGCGTTCGCTCTCGGCGAATTGCCGGGCAACGGATCGGTGCTGCTCTTCGGCCTCCTCCACCTGGCGGCCCGTCTCGGCGAGTTGTTGCCTGAGATCGCCCGCGCGGGCGCTCATCGCGGCCAGTTGCCGGCGATGCGTCGCCAATTCTTCTTCCAGGTCGCGCGATCGCTGGCGCTGGTGGTCGATGGCCGATTCCTGGGCGGCGATTCGCTCGCGGTTGTCGCTCGTCCGCGCCTCGGCCTGGCGGATTTCGTCGTGAAGCGCGCCCGCCCGGCTTTCCGTCTCGGCCAGTTGTGCCTCGGCCGCCTCGGCCTCGGCGGCAGCCGCGGCGCGCTGGTCCGCCAGGGCGGCGATCTGCGCCTCGTAGACGGCGAGCTTCTCGGTCAATTGCCGCCAATCGACGAGGCCGACCTGCGTCCGCAGCTCCTGTAGGCGGGTTGTGTGTTCGCGGTAGCGGCGGGCCTTGCTGGCCTGCGCGCGGATGCTCCGCAGGCGGTTGTCGACCTCGTCAACGATGTCGGACAACCGCAAGAGGTTTTGCTCGACTCGCTCGAGGCGGCGGAGGGCTTCGATCTTCTTGGCCTTGAATCGGCTGATGCCGGCCGCTTCTTCGAAGATCACGCGCCGCTCTCGCGCCGAGGATTGGAGGAGGACGTCGACCTTGCCCTGCTCGATGATGCTGTAGGCCTGCGTTCCCATCCCCGTGCCGGAGAGCAGGTCGCGAATATCGCGGAGACGGCAGGGCTGCCGATTGATCAGGTACTCCCCCTCGCCGCTGCGATAGATCCGCCGCGTGATGTGGACTTCGGCGCTATCAATCGCCAGCCGGCGGTTGGCGTTGTCGAACGTGACGGTGATCTCGGCCGAGTTCATCGGCCGCCGGGCGCCGGAGCCGTTGAAGATCACATCGGCCATTTCCTTGCCGCGAAGGCTCTTAACGCTCTGCTCGCCGAGGACCCACTTGACGGCATCGACGATGTTCGACTTGCCCGATCCATTCGGCCCGACGACCGCGGTAATCCCGCTGGGAAATTCAAACCGGGTCTTCCCGGCGAAACTTTTGAATCCAATCAGCTCGAGGGCTTTGAGCATCGTACACGAGTTTGAGCAGGAATGAAGACGACCTTGCCGATCGCCTGTGGAGAGCCGGCAAGATCCATAATTCGATGTTCAAGGCTCAGATTCCAAGGCCCAGCGCTCCAACTGGCCTTTTGAGCCTTGTCCACCGCTTGGCCATTGGAGAAGCGGCCGTCGAACCTTGCCAGGCATCCGCCCGGGAAAAACCCCGGCTAGCCTTGCGCCGCACCTCCATGTCAGCTTCGATCGCGACCCCTTATTCTATCAAACAAGGACCACGAACGCTTGGGTTTCTTGGCGGAATCGGCGGAAACCGCCCCCTCCACGGCGCCGGCAGACTCCTCGGCACGCTCCGCAGACGAGCCCTCTTCTCCCCCAAGCGAGCTGGAGAACAGGTCGGGTATCGGGCTGGTGGCCCGGCCGGGGGCTTCGTCGTTGCCGCTGTTGGATTTGACGAGTCGCTCGTAAATCCTGCCCGCTGTGGGCAGTGCGTCGACCTCAAGCCGGCTGGCGAGGCCGCCGGCCGCCTTGGCCTCCTGCAACGCCTGGACGACATCCGGATAGGTGCCGCCAAGTTCGACGATCGCACGGATCACCTCATCGACGCGAGGCGAGGTCAACCGTCGCTGATCGGGTTCGCCGACGACATACCTGGCGACGGCGATTTCGCCGGACGGCAGGCTGTTGATCATGATGCGGTTGCCCGCCTCGACGCTGAGCGATCCCTGGAACCTCTGGTCATCGCCGAAGAGGACAATCTCTGGTCTCCTGGTTCGGGCGATGTGGATCATCGGGGACCCGGAAGTGGGCAAGACGTGGAAACTGAACTGTCCGCCGAGCAGCTCCCCCCTGACGAGCGGGTCGGGCGACCGGCGGGCGGTCAGCGAACGGAACGCTCCGTAGCGGGTCTCCGCGCTGGGAACGTTCAGCAGTTGCTGGAGCTGTTCCTTGGAATCGTAATCTTCCATCGCGCTGAGTGCGGCAAGGGCGAACACCCGAAACGCCGGCTCGCGCTCGGCAGCCTCGGCGAGGATTTCGGCCACGCCGGTCTCATCGAGGTAGGCGAGGGACTCGGCCGAGTAGAAACGGACTTCGGGATCGCTCGAGGCAAGCCCCCGTTTGAGGACTTCGACGCCTTGGCTGCCGATGGCCTCCAATTGGAGCGCCGCGCGGGAGGAAGTGATCGGATCGAGGAGCTGCTTTTCGAGGAGAACCAGCCGCCGCGCGCGCTCCGACTCCGATTCCCTCAAGGGGATCGAGCGAACCACGCGGATGTATCGCTCGATGTTGTCGTGATAGCGCGAATGGATTTTCAGTTCGATCATTTCGTCCGTCTTGGCCGTGGCCACCCCGACCTTGTTGCCGTGATCGAACGTGTGGAACCGGCGGTTGACGACTTCCTGGATGCGAGCGCTGTTGCGGACTGACTGGTGTTCCGGCTTGAGCACCAGCAGGAGCGGCCGGGATTGATGAGAATTGCCTCCTCCAAGAATTCGCCCCCGGCACTGGAGGACCCGGTCGCCGCTTGTCTCAGCGCCGGGATCGACCATGACCGGGCCCTTTGCCGCGGCCAGGGCGTGGCCGCGGTGGATTCGGCTGTCGGGCATCACGGCGAGCTGGTTGAGCTCCGTCGTCCACAGGGTCCCGCCGCGCAGGCTTGTCGTTTCGCTATTCGACGGCACGCGGACCTCGACGTCGAAGGAGTCCCCTTTTTGGATTCCCGGACGAAGCACGGCGCGGACCAGAACCAGCGCGGTGTCCGAGGAGGCCAGCAGAGCATTGGGTTTTTCGATGCCGCGCTGCTGCATTTCCCGCATGATCACGTCGCGCTCCGGCGAAGGCTGGGGATCGCTGCCGGTGCCGCGCAGGCCGCTGACGAATCCCACCGACTCGACCACGATCGGATGGAGCCCATAGGGAACCGCAAGGTCTCCCACAAGACGCATCGCCGGTATGGGAGCCTCTTCCGCGTCGGAGCCCTGCGAGCGGACGGAGAGTGGGTTCCAGACCGAACAGCCTGCCAGCAGCAGCGAAACACCAAGCCCTAGTGCCCAAACGGTTCTCATCGCTCACAAGGCTCCAACCCAGATGCTCACCGGCGACGAGCTTGGCCGCTCACGGCGAAACAGCGGAGGAATGGGAGCCTCCGGCACGCCGCAGAAGCGCAGACAGACCGCCGGACCGGGAAAATGTCGTGGGCGGGACAATACGGATTTGCGGGGCCCGGGTCAAGGCGAGATCAACGGGAGCGTGGCGGTTGCCGCGGCGGATAAGCGTTACCCGGTTGAGGTTTGGGACGAGCCGGAACAGATTGCCTAAAACGCCGAATCAGCATTACGGAGGGTCATACCCCCCCTGATGCCAGGGGTGACAGCGGAGAATCCGCCGAACGCCTTTTGCAGAACCCTTGATGACTCCGTATTTTTGGAGCGCTTCGGCGAAATAGTGGCTACAGCTCGGCTCGTATCGGCAGTGCGGGCCGATCCAGGGGCTGATCAGAAGCTGATATGTGCGGATCAAGAAGATCAACAGGCCCCGAACAAGCAGGCCCGGCAGCCGCAGGACGCCTCGCATGGCACTCATTTCCTTTGGCATATAAAGGGAGGCCCCAGCGTTTCTCGGCAGAATCCCGCGTTGAATCCCGGCTCGTCTAAAGTCAAGCAATCTCTTGCCCCGTGTGAGGGGATTGAATTCCTTCCGCTTGTTTCCGTGCTCGCGCGTCCGTGTTGATTCGCCTGGCAGCACGGCCAGCGACCGCGCATAGCGATGCCACGAGATCATTATAATGGGGGGGAGCCGCGATCTTGGGGATCACGATCAGGTCTACCCCTTCGGGGAGCCTGGCGCGATGGCGCCGGAAGGCTTCGCGAAGAAGGCGTTTCCAGCGGTTGCGAACAACCGCCGCGCCCAGCTTGCGAGAGACCGAAAGGCCCAGGCGCTGGTGCGTCAGGCCATTTTTACAGGCGTAGACCAAGAGGACTTGATCGGAAGCTCGGGCACGCTGTTGGTATACACGCCTGAAGTCAGACTCCGTCCGGAGGCGGTCAGACGACCGGAATCGCAAGTTTCTACCGGAATTCACCATTGCAGCCTTGTTCGAGGATTCTCCATCCCCTGGCCAATCCGCTCCAAGACTTTTCGTGCCTCGTCGTCGAACGTTTTCGGCAATACGATTTGGATCTCGGCGATCAGATCGCCGCTGGAACCGTCGCTCGACGGCACTCCATGGGATTTGACGCGCAGTTTGGCGCCGCCCGAGGTGCCTGGCGGCACCTTGACGGAGACGATTCCCTTGGGCGTGGGCACCTCGACCTTGGCGCCGAGGGCAGCCTCGGCCAGGGTGACCGGCACGGTCACGTGGAGTTGCTTTCCTTTACGGGAAAAACAGGGGTGGGGCGCCACGTGGACCGTCAACAGCAGATCGCCATCGGCCGCGCCGCGCGGACCCGGTTCGCCTTTCCCTCGCAAGCGAATCTTTTTCCCCTCGTCGATTCCCGGCGGAATCTTGACCGAGAGGGTTTCCGGCGGACCCGACGGGCGCGCCAGGGTCAGTTGCACCACTCCACCTTGAATCGCCGTCGCGAAAGGGACGGTGATCTCGTGGCTCAGATCGGATCCGCGGCGGCGAGCACCGGTGGAGCGTTTCTGCCCTCGGGCGGCTCCCTGGGCAAACTGTCCCAACAAGTCCTCGACGCCCATTCCGGTCCCACCGGCGCCAAACCGATCGCCGAAGAACTGGCTGAAGTCGATGTCGTCGAGCGTGAATCCCCCCGGTGCGGCGCCCGGCCTTGCACTCCAGGGGCCTCCCGGCTGGGGCCCACCTCCCATCGTTTCGAAGGAGCTGCCATAGCGATCGTACATTTCGCGTTTCTGGGAATCGCTGAGAACGTCGAACGCCGCCTGCACCTCCTGGAATTTTTTCTTCGCCGACTTGTCATCCGGGTTGAGATCGGGGTGGTATTTCCGCGCCAGCTCGCGGTACGCCTTATGGATGTCCTCCTGCGAGGCATTGCGACGGACGCCCAGTGTCTTGTAATAATCCTTGGCCATGGAACGCTGGTTAGCCCGATCGAGCGGCAAGTGGTTGGTCGTTCGCGACGGCTGTCCCGATTTTCGCGGCGACGGTCGCTGCCGGACGGCAGAGGCGGGCCTGTCTGCCGCGCACAATGGCAACTCCTCTTGTGCCCGCCCGTCTCTGACCATTCTAGGACCCCTCCCCCGGAACTAGCAAGACACCTTGGGTAAACGGCCGGCGGCGTTACCATAAACCCCGAAGCTGGCGTGCACCCCGGCCGCGGCGGAAAATGCTAGATTTCAGCAAGGTTCGGACTCCAATGTTCAAGGTTCAACTTCCCCGCGACCAGCGTTCCCAATCAACCGATTGAAGCCGGCTGTCTCATGCAAATCCTTTCGATCCGCCGGCCGCGAGCCCGCGAGGCGCTCGCCGCCGCCATCCTGCTGGCCGCTGTCGCGCCAATCGAACCGGTCCGCACGGCCGCCGCCGCGGAAGGGAAGCTCCGCCTGACGGTTGTTGACAAGGAGAGCGGCAGGCCGATCCCTTGCCGCATGCACCTGCGCGTCGGGCGCGAGGACGGCCGGGTCCGCAAGGCGCCGCCGGCGCCGTTCTGGCACGACCATTTCGTGTTTCCCGGCCAAATTGAGCTGAAGCTGCCGCTCGGCGACTACTTTTTCACTCTCGAACACGGGCCGGAATACGTCCAGGCCACCGGCCGCTTCACGCTCGAGCGCAACGCCGACGATGCCAAGACGGTCGAATTGGTCCGAGGCATCGACATGGCCGCGAGCGGCTGGTATGCGGGCGACCTGGAGGTCTGCCGCCCTCTGGAGGAGATGGGCCTGCTGATCAGATCTGAAGGCGTTCGCCTCGCCGAGGTCGTCGCGCTGGATGCGAAGATGCCCGGCCGGGATGGCAATCTGACGGAGCCGCCCACTGGCGAGGACCCCGAGGAATACGCGTGCGAGGTCTCAACCGGCAAACTCGAACACCCCGGCGGCAATCTGACGGTCTACGGGCTGAAGCGGCCGCTCCAGGTGACGTCCCCTGGCAGTGAATATCCCCCGATTTCCTCGTTGGCCGCCGCCCTTCGCAAGACGCATCCCGGCGTTTGGATCGACCTGGCACACCCCGCGTCGTGGGATCTGCCGCTGCTGGTCGCCCACGGCGCGGTCGATTCGGTTCGCGTGGTGCACGGCCAATTCTGCCGCGACGAAGTGATCGATCGCCCGGCAGGTCTGCGTGAGCGCGACAAGGCCATTTACCCGGGGGCCGACGGGCTCGCCAGCTGGTCCCAGGATATCTACTTCCACCTATTGAATTGCGGCCTGCGGATTCCGCCGACGGCGGCGAGCCTGTCGGGCGTCGCGCCGAATCCGGTCGGTTACAACCGGATTTACGTCCATCTGGAGGGGCCGTTTTCCGCCGCCGCATGGTGGGAGGGCCTTCGCGCCGGGCAGGTCACCGCCGGCAACGGGCCGCTCCTGCTGCCACTGGTCCAGGGGAAGCCGCCGGGCTGCGTCTTCCGCTCGCCGGCCGGCGCGCCCCTCGAACTCCAACCGCTGCTCTCGATCTCCCACCGGAGCCACGAACTCCTCCGGTATCTTGAGCTGATCCGCAACGGAGAGGTGGAATATTCGCTGAGCCTCGATGAATACGTCGAGCGAAAGGGGAACCTGCTGCCGCTGAAATTCGAGCAAAGCGGCTGGTTCTTGATCCGGGCGGTCAGCGATATCTCCCACACGTACCGGTTTGCAATCACCGGGCCCTATTACGTTGAAATCGGCTCCCAGCCGCGTGTCAGCCGCCGCTCGGCCCAGTTTTTTCTCGATTGGGTGTACGAGCGGGCGCGGATGATCCGCCTGGACGACCCGGTGGAGCATCGCCAGGTGATCGAGGCCCATCGCCAGGCGCGCGATTTCTGGCAAGCCGCGGTCGAGCGGGCCAACGCCCCGTAGCACGGTTCTCCAAATCCGCTGCGACCGTTATACTTAGTGGTTTGCCGCCCGCGATGTTTCTCCGAGCACTGCCGCGACCCCATGTCCGATCCTCCCGCCTGGCGCAGCCTGTATCCTTTCGAGTCGCACTATGCCGAGATTGCCGGTCGCCGTTATCACTATCTCGACGAGGGCCGTGGCGCGCCGCTCGTGATGGTCCACGGCAATCCGACCTGGTCGTTCTATTGGCGCAACCTGGTGACGGCCTTTCGCGACCGCTATCGCGTGATCGTGCCCGACCACATCGGCTGCGGCCTCTCGGAAAAACCGCGACCGGGCGAATACGATTTCTGCCTCGCGCGCCGCATCGACGACCTGGCGGCGCTCCTTGAGGCGCTTGACCTTCGCGGCGCCGCGCTCTTAGCGCACGATTGGGGCGGGGCGATCGGGATGGGCGCGGCGGCGCGGATGCCGGACCGGTTCGCGCGGTTCGTGTTGTTCAACACGGCGGCCTTTCCCGGCGGGCGCTGCCCGCTGCGAATTCGCGTTTGCCGCACGCCGCTGTTGGGCCGCTGGGCGGTCCAGGGGCTGAATCTCTTCGCCCGTGCCGCATTGACAATGGCCGTGCATCGCCGCGGCAGGATGACGCGCGAGGTCCGCGCCGGGCTGCTGGCGCCGTATGATTCGTGGAACAACCGCGCCGCCGTCCACCGCTTCGTGATGGATATACCGCTGCACAAATCGCACCCGACCTACGCGGTTCTCAAGGAAATCGAGGCTGGCCTGGCGCAGTTTCGCGAGCGTCCCGTCTGCTTGATCTGGGGCATGAGGGACTGGTGCTTCACGCCCGCATTCCTCGACCGGTTCCTGGACTTCTTCCCCCGCGCCGTGGTCCACCGGCTGGCCGACGCCGGCCATTACGTGGTCGAGGACGCCTACGAAGAGATCATCCCGATACTCGAAGATTTTTTCCGTGGTGGAGATGGCGCCGATGGTTGAGAGATTCCGCCTTC
The DNA here is from genome assembly GCA_023621895.1 of Planctomycetota bacterium. GTDB lineage: Bacteria > Planctomycetota > Planctomycetia > Pirellulales > Thermoguttaceae > JAAYCB01. The sequence goes on along the minus strand of JAMOAF010000778.1, from coordinate 512 downwards.
GCATCCGCGAGGATTCCTTGTGCTTCTCCGCCGCCCATTTCATCACCTACGGCGGCGGCGTCTGCGAGCCCTTGCACGGGCACGATTTCGCGGTTGGAGCGGAAGTGGCGGGGCCGCTCGATGAAAACCACTACGTGGTCGACTTCGTCGCCCTGAAAAGAATCCTCGCCGAGCTCGTCGGCGAACTGGACCACCGCGTGTTGCTGCCCACGCGGCACGAGAAGATCCGGCTGGAAATCCGCGATACCGAGGTTGAGGCGGCCTTTCCGGGGCGCCGTTGGGTGTTCCCGCGCGCCGAGTGCGCTCTGCTTCCACTGGCCAACACGACGGTGGAGCTGTTGGCGCGGCACCTTGCCGAAGGTCTTCGCGATCGGCTGGTCGCATTGCGGGGCGAGGGGGAGTTGGAAGTCGCAGTGGAGGTCGGGGAGTCGCCCGGCTGCTCGGCGGTCTGCCGGCTGTAGCGGCCGGGTTACGACGCCCCTGTTCACGTTGTCGCCGAACTCGGTGCGACG
>JAMOAF010000223.1 GCA_023621895.1 Planctomycetota bacterium | reverse complement strand
GCGTACACGTCGGCCAGACGGAGTGAACGATACGATCGAACGATCGCCTCGGGGGTCTCGCCGCGATTGAATGCGCTAATCACCAACTCCAAGAGCACCCGGCTCTTACCGACGCGGAATATCCCCGGCGGATCTTCCCACAGGGGGACTTCGACAGTGAGTGGTTCAAAATCCACGGTCGTCACGGTGGCCATCTTCCTTCCGAGAACATGGATGGCTTCAGTATTTCCATTATACCACTCAGAGATACTTCTGATAGGCCGCCACCGCCAGGGCGTCGCAGCGTTCGTTCTCCGGATGGCCGCTATGGCCGCGGACGTGGGTGAAGTGAACGCGGTGATTGGCCAGCAACTGGTCAAGCCGCCGCCAGAGGTCCTCGTTCTTGACCGGTTTGAAGCTCTGCCCTTCGCGGCGCCGCCAGCCGTTGGCCTTCCATTTGGGCATCCACTCGGAAATCCCCTTGCCCACGTAGGAGCTGTCGGTCACCAATTCGACCCGCGTGGGGCGTTTCAGGGCCTCGAGGCCGCGGATCACCGCCAACAGTTCCATGCGGTTGTTGGTTGTCTCCCGTTCGCCGCCCGAACGCTCGAGTTCCTTGCCGGTGGCCGGGTGGCGCAACACGAAGGCCCAGCCTCCGGGTCCCGGATTGCCGCTGCACGCGCCGTCGGTGTAGAGGATTACTTCCATGTTGGGGGAGCCGTCAGCCGTCGGTTTTCAGTTTTCGGTTTTCAGGTTACAGTTTGTTCCCAAGGGCCGGCTTGGCAGCGCCCTGTTCGTCTCCTAATGCCGCCGCGCGGAATGGTTGATCCGCGCGATGGAAAGGTCCCCAAGCTGGAGCTTGGGAACCAGGGAGAGGTTGAAAGCTGACGGCTGATAGCTGACCGCTGACCGCTTTCAGCCATTCACGCCTCGGCCTCCGCGTCGTCCGACCCGACCCGGACGTGCTTGCGGTCGAACCGGGCCTTGCCGAACTCTTCGAAATCGGCCGTCAGCGGGGAGTCGATCAGCGGCTGCTGCTCGATTTCCCAGGGGAGCCGCACGGTGAACGTGCTGCCCATGCCCAGCTCGCTCTCGACCGACACCTCGCCGCCGAGCAGGTTGCACAATTCGCGGACGATCGACAGCCCCAGCCCGCTGCCGCCGTACTCGCGGGTCATGGCATCCTTGCCGGACATGCCGGCCTGGCCCTGGCGGAACTTTTCGAAAATCACCTGCTGGTCTTCCTCGGCGATCCCCACGCCGGTGTCGACGACGCGAAGCACGAGGTCGCCCTCGCCGTCGCGTGCGGCAATCACCTTGATCCGCCCTCCTTCGGGCGTGAACTTGATGGCGTTGGAGAGCAGGTTGTTCAGAATCTGCTGGACGCGCGACTGGTCCTGGTGCATCGGCGGCAAGTCGGGCTCGATCTGTTCGACCAGGTCGATGTTCTTTCTTTCCGAGAGCGGCCGGGCCATGTCGCACTGGGCGCCGATCACCCGGCCGATGTCGAACGACGAGAGCCGCAGTTCCATCTTGCCGCTCTCGACCTTGGCCAGGTCGAGGACGTTGTTGACCATCTCCAGCAGGAGCCGTCCCGACTTCTGGATGTTCTGGACATAGCGCTTCTGCTTCGCGTCGAGCGAGTCGATCGAGCCGAGCACGTCGCTGAATCCGAGAATCCCGTTCAGCGGGGTCCGCAGCTCGTGGCTCATGGTGGCCATGAAATCGCTTTTCACGCGGTTCATTTCGTAAAGCTGCATGTTGAGCTTCGCCAGTTCGTCGACCTTGACGTCGAGGCTCACGTTCGCCCGGCGGAGTTCGTCCTGGGCGTCGACGAGGTGGCGGAGCATTCGGTTGAAGGCCAGGGCGAGCGACTCGAACTCGTCGCCCGTGCGGATATCGGCGCGCATGTTGATATCGCCCCGGGCGATCGCGTCGCTCACGCCCCGCAGGTGGCGCAAGGGGCGGACGATCACGTAGCGGATCACGATGTAGAAGGCGAACATCGCCAAGAACGCGGTGATGATCGCCACTGCCAGAAGATAACCCCAATAGCGATTGACGGCTTCCATTGTCCGCTCGTTGGGGATCGTGATCTTGGCGACGGCAAGCAGTTCGCCATCGGCTGGCTTCTGGTCGGAGACTCCAGCCATGTTCAACAGCGGCGAGGCGAAGACGTTGCGCGGCGGCAGTC
>JAMOAF010001032.1 GCA_023621895.1 Planctomycetota bacterium | reverse complement strand
TCTTGTTCAAGACTTCCAGGCCGCTCTTGATCACCCCCAGCCAGTCTTTCTTCAGAGCCGCCTTCTTGGCGCCTCCCTTCGATCCCAGTCCCTTTAAGGCACTAAACATCGACGTCTTTTTTTTCCCGCCGTGTTTCTGAATCAGGTTCGCCAGGCAAGTCTGCGTATAGACGACGTTGCCCGGGTCTGCGATAACGCACTGGGAGAACAGCTCGTGCGCGTAATCATGGTCTGCCTGTCCCATCAGACGATTCGCACGCTCGAAGAGCTGCTGCAACCGTTTTCGCATCGCGGGAGTTACAGCCGGGAGACCACTGTCTGAAGGATCTTGATTCGTCATTGCCGTTGGCGACCGAACTTGAAAAAGACCGGCGAGAACCCGACGATTGGGGAAGCGAGGCACGGTTCCAGCGTCAAGACCAGACCCCCCTGCTGGAGGAGGCAACACGCATTGAATACCAGGCGGAACGCTGCGATACTTCCCTTTTCGGTCGAGTGGAAACATCAATGAGGCCATTCTAACACGTTCAATTCTCAGTACAACGGTGGGATTTGAGGAGTCGCAAGACATCGATGACCAAGCACGTATCAAACCAGACCGGAAAGGTCTACCTCGTTGGGGCGGGGCCGGGCGATCCCGGCCTGCTGACGCTCCGGGGGATGGAATGCCTCTCGCGAGCCGACCTGGTGCTCTACGACTATCTGGTCAATCCCGCCGTCTTGGCCCACGCGCGCGAATCGGCTGAACTGGTGTGCCTTGGTCATCATCGACAGTGCCGCACGATGGCTCAGGGAGAGGTCAACCGCCAGATGGTCGAGGCTGCCGCGGAGGGCCGCATCGTCGTGCGGCTCAAGGGCGGCGATCCGGACGTGTTCGCTCACTCGGCTGAAGAGACAGAGGCTCTGCGCGCGGCAGGGATCTCTTACGAGACGGTGCCCGGCGTGACCGCGGCCCTGGCGGCGGCCGGCTGCGCGGAGATTCCCATCACGCATGGCGAGCACTCTTCTTCCGTGGCCCTGGTCACTGGGCAGGAGCGTCGGGGGAAGGCGTCCCCCGCCCTCGACTACGGCGCGCTGGCCATGTTTCCGGGCACGCTCGTCTTCTATATGGGAATCCGTTCGGCAGCTCCTTGGAGCGAGGCCTTGCTCCGGCAAGGCAAGCCGGAGCAGACGCCCGTGGTGATTGTGCGGCGGTGCTCGCTGCCCGATCAATTGGTGGTCCGCTGCACCCTGGGGACCGTGGCGGACGTGATCCGGGAGCGGAAGCTGCGTCCCCCGGCCGTGATCATTGTCGGGCCGGTGGCCGCGATGGCGCCAGACCAACCTTGGTTCTCGGCGCGCCCGCTCTTCGGCCGGACCGTCCTGGTCACCCGGCCCCGCCGCCAGGCGGCATCGCTCTGCAATCGATTTGCCGAGTTGGGGGCGCGCGTCCTTGTCCAACCGATGATTGAGATCGCACCTCCGCCGGATTGGACCCCCGTGGACGATGCACTGGACCGGCTCGATGATTTCGATTGGCTTGTGTTCTCCAGCGCCAATGGCGTTCGCTGCCTGCTTGAACGCGTTTGCATTGCGAGAGACCTGCGCTGCCTGGGCTCGATCCGCCTGGCCGCGATCGGGCCGGGCACCTCGGATGAACTGGCCGGCTGGAGACTCCGCGCCGACCTGGTGCCTGGCGAGTACCGCGCCGAGGCGCTGGCCGACGCCCTCGTCGAGCAAGCTTCCGGGAGACGATTCCTGCTGGCACGCGCCAGCCGAGGACGTGAAGTGCTGGCCGAACGTTTGGAGCAGGCGGGCGGCCGGGTGGAGCAGGTTGTCGTTTATTCAAGCAACGACGTGGCGCGACTGGACCCGGAGATCGAACGGGCCGCGGCGGAAGGCCGGATCGACTGGATTACCCTCACCAGTTCCGCCATCGCTCGCTCGGCCGTTCGATTGATGGGGCCGCAACTGAGCGGGGCAAAACCCGTCAGCATCAGCCCGATTACCTCAAGCACTCTACGGGAAATGGGAAGCGAGCCGGCCGCCGAAGCGACCGAATACACAATGGAGGGAATCGTCCGGGCGGTGCTGCTGGCGGAAACGGAGGGCAAGCCCGGATAATCTCGGCAGCCTGCTTTCGGCCGGTCAAATCTGCTCGCGAAGCGTTGTCCAACTCAGATAGCCGAGTATCCCG